>DASYLQ010000598.1:0-3596 GCA_036009485.1 Janthinobacterium sp. | reverse complement strand
GATGATCATCGACACCCCGGTGCGCGCCGGCCAGCGCCTGCATAGGCGGGGCGCGGATTTGAAGCACCGCCCATTTTTATTCCGTCCATGTCCAAAAGCCCGTTTCAAAAGCCCATCGAAATCAAGATTTCCACCGTCGTCGCCGTTTCCGCCATCCTGTTCACGCCGGATACGCTGGCGCTCGACGCAGCACTGAAAGAAATGACGGGCGGTACCCCGGACTTTTTTGAAGACGACCTGGCCGTCATCGACGTCGCCGGCCTGGAACCCGGCTGCGGTGCTATCGATTGGGCCGGCCTGATCGCCCTGCTGAAAAAATACCGCCTGAACCCGGTCGCGGTGCGCAATGCCACGCCGGACATGGGCGCCGCCATCGCCGCCAACGGCCTCAGTCTGGATAACCCGGCCAAGACGCGCGAACACGAAGCGCCGGCCGCCCTGGTCGAACCGGCGCCGCTGCCGGCCGCCGTGCCGGTGCCGGGGTCACAGCCGATCCAGCAATCGATCCAACAGTCGATCCCGCAACAGAGCGCGGCGCCGGAAGCCGCCACCGCCGTCGTCTCGCCCGGCGTGATGATCATCGACACCCCGGTGCGCGCCGGCCAGCGCATCTATGCGCGCGGCTGCGACCTGATCATTACCGCGGCCGTCAACAACGGCGCCGAAATCATCGCCGACGGCAGCATCCACGTCTACTCCACCCTCAACGGCCGCGCGCTGGCGGGCGCTTCCGGCAATGCCGGGGCGCGCATCTTCGCCCTGGCGATGGCGCCGGAACTGGTGTCGATCGCCGGCGTCTACCGTACCTTCGAAGACGGTTTCCCGGCCGAGCACGCACGCCAGCCGACGCAAATTCGCCTGGTCGGCGACCGAATCGATATACTATCTGTCAATCCAGCAACTCCGATCGGCCGCGCCTGACGGCGCCTGCTTCAAGGCGGCTACCTACTCGATACCTAAAAAGGATTTTTTGTGGCAAGAATTATTGTTGTGACGTCCGGCAAGGGCGGTGTCGGCAAGACGACTTCCAGTGCCAGCTTTTCCAGCGGCCTGGCGATGCGCGGCCACAAGACCGCCGTACTCGACTTCGACGTCGGCTTGCGCAACCTCGACCTGATCATGGGCTGCGAACGCCGCGTGGTGTACGACTTGATCAACGTGATCAACGGCGAAGCCTCGCTGACCCAGGCGCTGATCAAGGACAAGCACTGCGACAACCTGTTCATCCTGCCCGCTTCGCAGACGCGCGACAAGGATGCGCTGTCGGAAGACGGCGTCGAGCGCGTCTTGAACGAGCTGATCAACATGGGCTTCGAATTCATCATCTGCGATTCGCCGGCCGGCATCGAGCACGGCGCGCTGATGGCCCTGACCTTCGCCGACGAAGCAATCATCGTCACCAATCCGGAAGTGTCGTCGGTGCGCGATTCCGACCGCATCCTCGGCATCATCCAGGCCAAGTCGCGCCGCGCCCAGACCGGCGGCGAACCGGTCAAGGAACACTTGCTGATCACGCGTTATTCGCCGAAGCGGGTCGAGTCGGAAGAAATGCTGTCCTATGGCGACGTGCAGGAAATCCTGCGCATCCCGCTGATCGGCATCGTTCCGGAATCGGAGTCGGTGCTGGCCGCCTCCAACCAGGGCAACCCGGCCATCCATTTCAAGGGCACCGACGTCGCCGAAGCCTATGAAGACGTGGTGTCGCGCTTCCTCGGCCAGGAATTGCCGCTGCGCTTCACCAATTATGAAAAGCCTGGTCTGCTGCAGCGGATCTTTGGGGTAAAGTGATATGGCCCTGCTCTCTTTCCTTTTCCCCTCCAAGCCTAAGACGGCGTCCGCGGCCAAGGAGCGCCTGCAGATCATCATTGCGCGCGAACGCAATGGCCGCGGCGGGCCCGACTTCCTGCCGGCGCTGCACAAGGAGCTGATCGAAGTGATTTCCAAGTACACCAAGGTGAATGCGGATGACATCAAGATTTCGCTGGACCGCCAGGGCAACCTGGAAGTGCTGGACGTGAACGTGGTGCTGCCGGACGCCTGACACCGGCCCGGCTACCCAGCCTGTCCCGGAGCAATGACCTGCCCCTCAGGCGTTCCTGCCGGCCGCCAGCAGCTCGCGCGCTAGCGCCGCGCAGGCGTCCACGTGCTGATAGCCGATCTGCCGGAACACCGCGAAACCGATGCCGGCCGAGACCAGTTGTCCGGCCAGCGGTACCAGCCGCGCCGCCTGTTTCGCCACCACCTTGATGCCGCTGCGCTTAAGCAGCTGGAACAGCAGTTCGCGCGTGATCCGCTTGCCGACCAGCATGCCGCCGATGCCGACCGCCGCCTCGTACACGATCAGCTTGAAACGCGGTTGCAAACCCTCGACCTGTTCCGGCGTCAGGCCGAATTCGCGGTTGACGTCGTCGATCAGGCGGGCGAACAGGCTCAGGTCGGACACCACGTCGACGCCGGGAATCGGCACTGCCGCCACGCCCGCCGACCAGGCGGCGCGGCGCCGCACCAGGCGGCGGCAGCGCTGGCGCACCTGCTCGATGTCGTCCTGGCTGGCCGGAATCAGGATCCAGTCGGCCGCCTGGGGGGATTGTTTCGTGTCCATCGATATTCTCCGCAATGGCCGAGCGCCCGGCCGCTTCCCGCCGGCGCCTTGTTGAAGGCATTGATAAGCCGGTTTTTCCAGTGTACCGTGTTGGCGGGGGAAAGGTTCGCACGGCTGCGCCACCGGCGTTGTCAAAATTAGTTGCTATTTTTATCAAATAAATTACAAATTTCTGTTATATTTAAAGTGACTATTCCTTAACATTCCCGACACGCCGCGGCGTATGCCGCCTGTCCCTTCGCCCCTGTTGAATCATGAGAATTGTCGTACTTGATAATGACCGCAGCCAGGCCGATCTGATTTGCCAGGTGCTGACCTCGGCGGGCCACGTCTGCCACACTTTCCCGAATGGCAAGGAGTTGCTTGCGCACTTGCGCAAGGACAGTTACGACATGCTGATCCTGGAATGGCAGGTGAGCGACCTGCCGGCGTCCGAAGTGCTGCGGCGCACGCGCGACAAATTGCCGGCGAATGCGCCAGTGTTGTTCCTGACCAACAGTTCCGGCGAAGACGACATCGTCGCCGGCATGGCCGCCGGTGCCAACGACTACATGATCAAGCCGCTGCGGCGCAGCGAACTGGTGGCGCGGGTGCAGGCGCTGCTGCGGCGCGCCTACCCGGCCCAGAACGGCGCCGAACAGCTGCAGTTCGGCCCGTACGTGTTCGAGACCCGGCCCGGGCGGCTGCTGATGGACGGCGCCGTGCTGGACGTCACGCACAAGGAGTTTTACCTGGCGCTGCTCTTTTTCCGCAACATCGGCCGGCCCCTGTCGCGCGCCTATATCCACGAAGCGGTGTGGATACGCGAGACGGCCGTGCCCTCGCGCACCATGGACACCCACGTCTCGCGGGTGCGCAACAAGCTGCAGCTGAGGCCGGAAAACGGCTTCCGCCTGATGCCGGTGTATAGCTATGGTTATAGGCTGGAAAGACTCGGCGCTTGAGCGGCGAAATTGACACGCTCGCTTACCATCCTGTCTACATTCCCCGGCAA
>DASYLQ010000597.1:0-2893 GCA_036009485.1 Janthinobacterium sp. | reverse complement strand
CGGCCGATTCCTCGAGGATGCTGTTGAGGGTGCCGTCGCCGATCACGCAATCGATGGTGCGCGCCGCCTGCGGCGTGGTGGCGCCGCCGCGCTGGTGCAGCGGCGAAGCCACCGGCGCCAGGTCGTTTGCCAGCAATAAGGTATCGCCCAGGTTTTCCGGCGGCAAGGCGCGCAAGCCGACCCACATCGCTTCGACCGCCAGCAAGACCGGGTCGGGAATCATCAGTTTCTTCAATACGCCGCGGCCGATTTCCTGTTCGCCATGAGCTACCCATTCTTCCGGCTCGCAGTCCAGCAGGCCTGGAAACTCTTGTGCGCGCGACAGCATGTAAAAGCCGCCGACTTCATGCACGATGCCGGCGAACAGCGCGGTATCCGGATCGACGTGGGTCACGCGGCGCGCGATCACCTGGGCCAGCGCGGCCACATGCGCCGTATGCTCCCACAGGCGGGCAGCCTTGGCGCGCAGCTCGGGATCGGCGATCGAATTACCCAGCTGGCGTACGATCAGCGCCGCCACCAGCGATTGCAGGGTGCGCATGCCGACGCGCTGGACCGCCGCGCGGACGCTGGAAATTTCATTGCCGGAACGATTGTAGGCGACCGAATTGGCGATCGCCACGGTGCGCGCCGCCAGCAGCGGGTCGCTCTGCACCAGCTTGGCCGCTGTATCGCCATGGCATTCGGGATCCTTGAGCGCTTGCTGCAGCCGGCGCGTCGCCTCTACGTTGGTCGGAAACGTCAGGTCTCCCCGGCTCGCTTGAGCGGCGACACTATCAAAGGCGGCTAGTCTGTCCATCGAAAAAATTATACTCGGAATATTTCTGAGTGGAACTTTTTTGATTATGCATTGACCATGGGCAGGCAGCAGGTGCTATTACGGCAGAGTAAGTCTATGGCGCTTCGCTAAAAATGGCGTCGCAACCGTCTTGGGTTGATTCGCTATCCTGCAACTCGTCCACCAGGCCGAGGTCGAACAATTCCTCGATCGCATTCATGAAACTGTTGTGCTTGGTGGCGCCGATCAGGCGGTAGATTTCGCCCTCTTCATTGCGAATGCCGATGATCAGCTTTTCCTGGCGCACCTGGTCTGGCGTACTGACGTCGAGCAAGATATTGCCGATGATGTGCTTGTCGAATTTGGCCGGCTTTTTGCCTTCGAGCAGAGTCGTTTTCAATATTTTTCCTTGGCTGTGTGATTGAGGGGTGAAGACGGACATGCTCCGCTGTTCCTGATGCCGCTGGCGATCACCTGCCTGAGCCCGTACAAGGTTTGTTCCAGCGAGGTAAAATCGGCGTCGCTGAAATCCGCAAACAGGGTGCGCCCCTGCGCCATCAAACTGGGAAACACGTCGTTGAAGACGCCGACGCCGCAGCAAGTCAGACGCACGAAGTAGGAACGCTTGTCGTCGGTGCTGCGGGTGCGCTCGACCAGCCCTTTTTGCTCGAGGCGGTCGATCACGCCCGTCAGGGTGCCCTTGGTGATCAGGGTTTTTTCGCCTAATTCCTTGTAGGACATCCCACAGGTATTGCCCAGTGTGGCGATGATGTCGAATTGCGCATGCGTCAAACCGTGCTTGCGCACATGGTCGCCCGAAAAACGCTCGAAGCCTTGCAGGCATTCCGCCAGCAGCCGGATACTTTTTAAATATCGTTCACCCATAGGGCGTGATTATAGCCCTCCGGCGGCTTTTTTCACCGCCGGGCCTGGCGTGCCCGCCAAGCTTGGCGGGGGACCATACTTGCAGGTGCGCATTTTCCTGCGCATTTCCTGTTCAAATGCTTGTCTGGGCAGGTAACATGTTGCATCCTTGCCATTTTCCCATCAGAGTCCCACATGACACACCAGTTCCGCGGCATCCTCGCCTTGCTCATCGTAACGATGGTATGGGGGACCACGTTTCCAGCGATGAAAGACCTGACCGTGTATTTTTCCCCGGTATGGATCATCTTCATCCGCTTTTTCATCGCCGGCGTGTTGCTGCTGCCTTTCCTGTGGTCCGCCCGCCTGCGCGACATCCGTTCCGGCGTACTGTTGGGAGTGGTGTTGTTTGCCTGCTACGCTTTCCAAGTGGAAGGGCTGGCCCTGACCACGTCCAACCGCAACGCCTTCATCTGTGGCTTGAACGTGTTGGTGGTGCCGCTGCTGGGCGTGCTGGCCGGCAAAAAGCCTGAGCCCCGCATCATCGTCGCGCTGGCCCTGGCGGTGGCCGGCCTGTTCGCCCTGTGCGGCGACGGCGGCGGCGGCTGGGGCCGCGGCGACACGCTGGCGCTGCTGGGCGCCTTCGCCTTCGGCTGCTACATCAAGCTGATGGAGGCGGCCACGCGCCATGTCGAGAAACTGATGACGCTGACGGCGGCGCAGATCATCACCGTCGCGCTGTGTTCCGCGCTCTGGCTGCTGGCGCGCGAACTGCCGCCGGGCGGCGCCGGCGTTAGCGGCTTGTCCGCGCTGTCCGGCTACCTGGGCCACATCGGCGCCGGCCTGCGCATCCACGCCATGAATTGCCTCTACCTGGGCGTGCTCTGCACCGCCGCCATCATTTCGCTGCAAACCTGGGGCCAGCGCCACAGCACGGCCAACGAAGCGGCCGTGATCTACGCCTTCGAGCCGGGCGCCGCGGCCTTCTTCGGCTATTTCTGGCTCGGCGAAGTATTGTCCCGGCAGGGCTGGCTGGGCGCGGCGCTGCTGATCTCCGGTATGATAGTGAGCCAATGGAATACCGAGCGCCCGGCCAGCGTGCTGGCGCCAGAATAGGCCTGCAACCCGCGCGCCCTTTGTACCTGATCCGATGCCCCCGACGCGCGCCCCCTCGTTTGTCACTGGTTTGTCACTGGTTCGTCACTGGTTCGTCACTGAAATATGTCACCTGTTAATCCACCCTCCACCCTG
>DASYLQ010000596.1:0-3727 GCA_036009485.1 Janthinobacterium sp. | reverse complement strand
TGCGGCAGACGAATTCATATTCGCTCTGGACGCCGGGATGGCCGTGCAACAGCGCCTGCCACATCGTGAACTTGTATAAATCGGTTTCCAGCAGGCTGCGTACGATAGGGATCATGCTGTCATCTCCAGGTGGCCGCTCCTTCTCGCTCGCACTCTCAGAGGCGGGCATTCATCAGCAGCTCGGGCAAGGCGTCGCCGCTCTGCGCCAGCGTCACGCCGCGCGCCGCCATGGCGCGCAGGAAGTCCTGGTACCGGGCCTCGAAACCGGCGACGGGGCTGATGCAATCGGTCAGCAGCACCAGCTTCGCCACGTCCCGGGCGGCGAAATGGTCGACGATATGCTCGGTGCTCGCCTTGACGCAGTGGCTGCCCGCCTCGCCGGCGATATAGATGCGGTCGGCCAGGGAGAGACCGTCGATAAAGGCGCGGTTCAGCTGCGTCTCCGGGTCGGCCTGGTCCGGCACCTCGGCCATGACGGCGGAATAATGCTCGGTCCACGGATTGGCGCCCTTGTTCACCTTGGCGACGATGCCCGGCCCGGCCTCCTCCCAGCGGTTATAGGCGGCGCGGACCTTGTCGTGCACGTTCTGTCCCCAGGAACCGATCTCGCAATGGACAGGCCAGACCATCAGATGGTAGCGGCCGGCCGCTTCCAGCGCATCGAGGTAAGCCAGCGCACGCGGCAAGGCGGCGGCGCTACGCGGCACAAAGGCGCCGGCGCGGACCTGGGCGGCGCGGATTTCGGTGAACGGCGCCACCGCCGCGCCGTCGCCGGCCATCCAGAAGGTCGGATGGGCAATGTCGTAGCGGTGGTGCGAATCGAGCGTGACGCTGATGCCGGACAGGCCGGCGCGGCCAAGCTCGATCAACTCGGCCAGGCGCAGCATGTCGCGATGCGCGCCCGGCACCGGCAAGGCCGGCGCGCGCCTGACGCCTCTGACCGGATCGAGCGGCCGGAACTTTTCCGGCAAGTCGCAAAAATCGTTTTGCGGATCGATGATGAGCAGGTGCAGATGGCGTTTCATGGAAATCTCCCGGGCGTGCTTCGAGTCGGCATGAGCATGATAATGGGGGCTAAACAATATAAATCATCTCGGCGGCGCCGGATGGAAGCTCCAGACCACGCTGAGGATCTTCCAGTTGCCCTCGCTCTTATACATCTGCCAGGATTCGATGCCGTGGTTTTGCGGCTGGCCGTCGAGCAGGAAATCGTAGTCGAAATTGACCGAGGCAACGTTGCCGTCCTGGCTGATGATCGCGGCCTGGAAGTCTTCGGTCACCCTGGTAATCGCCTGGATGTCTTCCGGTGTGCCGTCATGCTGGCCGATATAGGCTGGAACTGCGGCTGGAACTGCGGCTGGAACTGCGGCAAGAACTGCGGCCGCGAGCGTGGCCGGCGCGCCGGGCGCCTGCGCAGCCGGCACCTGCGCCGATGCGCCCGCGGCCAGCAAGGCCAAGCCCAAAATCGATGCTGCTGCAAATTCACGCATATGCCATCCTGTCTGTGCCGCGAAACGGCTCGCTGGACCCGGCGCGGAATACGCCGACAGGCAGGATATTATAAAAGCGGCAAACTGCACAAGAAGGACATACGTGCCGGCGGCGCCGACGCTCGCCGCCAGAGCGCGCTGAAGACGCTCAGGCCGGCAGCAGTTCCCCTATCGTCTGGCGGCTCCTGGCGATGGCGGCGCTGACGGCTTCCTCGCCCATCGCCACACCTTCGGTACGGATGAAGGTGACATCGGTGATGCCGATGAAGCCCAGCGCCGTGCGCAGGTAGGTCGAAACGAAGTCGTAGGCGACGGCCGGGCCTTCGCTGTAGACGCCGCCGCTGGCGATGAACACATACGCTTTCTTGTTCCTGGTCAAGCCTTCGGGACCGCTGGCGCCGTACTGGAAGGTGCGGCCGGCACGCACGACGTGGTCGATCCACGCCTTCAGCGTCGAGCTGATGGAAAAGTTGTACATCGGCGCGCCCAGCACCAGCACGTCGGCGGCCAGCAGCTCGTCGACCAGGGTATCGGACAATTTCACCGTCGCCGCCGCCTGCGCGGTGCGCTGCTCGGCCGGCGTGAAGAAGGCGCCCATCATTTCCTCGTTCAGGTGCGGCACCGGCTGCGCCGCCAGATTGCGCTCGACCACGCTGTCGGCCGGATGCGCGGCCTGCCATTTGGCGATGAATTCGGCCGACAACTGGCGCGACAGGGAAGCGTTGCTGCGAACACTGCTATTAATGTGAAGTACGTTTGCCATGATGCCTTAACTCCTTAAGGTTGGACCGCGAGGGACAAGATCAAATTTGCGTATTGCAATCATCATAGTCCGGGATTATTATCGATGGAATCCCCGTAATATGGATCGATAATATCGATTTTTTCAATATGCGCGAACCCGGACTTCCCTCTCTCGACCAATTGCGCGTCTTTGTCGCCGTCATCGACGCCGGCGGTTTCGCCCGCGCCGCGCGGGTCTTGCACCGCACCCAGTCGGTCATCAGTTACACCATCGCCAACCTGGAAGAGCAGCTCAACGTGGTGCTGCTCGACCGCGCCAAGCGCAAGCCCGAGTTGACCGAGGCCGGCAAGGCGCTGCTGGCCGACGCCCGCGCCGTGTCGCTGAAGATCGACGCCATGCGCGCCCGCGCCAAGGCGCTGGCCGGCGGCCTGGAAGCGGAAGTGTCGCTGGTGGTCGACGTGATGTTCCCCACCTGCGTGCTGGTGGGTGTGCTGGAAGCCTTCCAGGCCGAATTCCCGACCGTGGCGCTGCGCCTGCGCATCGAGGCCATGGGCGCGGTGACGCAGATGGTGCTGGACCGTCAGTGCCACATCGGCATCGGCTGGATGGGCACCACGCCCGACGCCATCGAGCGCCTGGTGTGCGGCCACGTGCGCATGATGCCGGTGGCGGCGCCCAAGCATCCGCTGGCGCTGATACAGGGCCGCATACCGACCTCGATCGCGCGCGAGCATATCCAGCTGGTGCTGACCGACCGCAGCGAACTGACGGCGGGCCAGGATTTTGGCGTGCTGGCGTTGCGCAACTGGCGCCTGGGCGACCTCGGCTCGAAGCACGCGCTGCTGCGCGCCGGCCTGGGCTGGGGCAGCATGCCGGAAGCGATGGTGCGCGAAGATTTGTCCTCGGGCCGGCTGGTGCAATTGAGCATGGGCGACGGCGACATCATCCAATACCCGGTGTATGTGATCCAGCGCGCCGACGCCCAGCCTGGGCAGGCCGGGCAATGGCTGATCGAGCGCTTTTCGGAAGAATTGCCGACCCTCACGGAGCGCGGTTTTTGATCCTTTCTCGACACATTGTTGCTCAAAAATGCTGGCTTTTCGTCCTACACCATTGTCTCTAGTACTCCTATGTTTGCCGTCCCGCATGAAGCCTACGATGGGAACCTCAGCGCTTGAAGACGATGGCGGATGAGGGAAAAAGCCCTGCGGCACCGGGCGCCAACCATGCACAAGGAGATCTGCAATGAATACGTCCGACACCAGTAAAAAACATAACGCCGAGCAACGCATGACCCAGGACCTGGACCTGGACAAGGACTTGAGGCAGGCTGAGCAAAGGCAACAGCAGGGCAAGCAGCAAGGCGCCGGTCCCAGCGGCTCCGGCCAGGGCGGCAGCCGGCAAAGCGGCCAGCAGAACGAGCGCAACCTCCAGGGCGGCCAGCAGACCGGCTTGATGCAGGACGGCGACAGCTTCAACACCGCACTGGGCG
>DASYLQ010000595.1:0-2107 GCA_036009485.1 Janthinobacterium sp. | reverse complement strand
CCCCACGCTTTCGGGCCGCAGCGTCGGGTCGATGCCGGCCTCGATCAGCTGGGCTTCGCTGAACATGCCGGCGAGGCAATTGCGGATCACCTTGCGGCGTTGCGAAAACGCCTTCAGCACCACCGCTTCCAGCGTGGCCTGGTCGCAGGCCAGGGGCTGTGCCAGCGGGATCATGCGCACGATCGCCGATTCCACCTTGGGCGGCGGATCGAAGGCGGTCGGCGGCACCACGAACAGCAGCGACATCGCGTAGCGCCATTGCAGCATCACCGACAGCCGGCCGTAGGTCTTGCTGCCCGGCTCGGCCACCATGCGCTCGACCACTTCCTTTTGCAGCATGAAATGCTGATCCTGCACCAGCGGCGCGATCTCGGCCAGGTGGAACAGCAAGGGGCTGGAAATATTGTAGGGCAGGTTGCCGACCACGCGCAGCTTGCGCCCCGGCGTCGCGGGAATGCCGGCGAAGTCGAATTTCAGGGCGTCGCCGGCGTGAATCGTCAGTTTCGCCGGGTCGAAACTCTTTTGCAGGCGGGCCACCAGGTCGCGGTCCAGCTCGACCACGTGCATATGCTCCAGGCCCTTCACCAGGAGTTTCGTCATGGCGCCCAGGCCGGGGCCGATCTCGACCATGGTGTCGCCGCGCTGCGGGCCGATGGCGGCGATGATGTCGTCGAGGACGTACTGGTCATGCAAAAAATTCTGGCCGAAGCGCTTGCGGGCGATGTGTTTCATGTTTTTCTTTTGGAGGGGGTAAGGCGCGGCGCTTCAGCCGGCGCGGGTGTGGCGGGCTTGCGCAGCGGCCATCTGCAGGGCGATGCGGATCGCCTCTTCCATGCTGGAGCAGTCGGCCAGGCCGGTGCCCTGCGCCGCCAGGTCGAGCGCGGTGCCGTGGTCGACCGAGGTGCGGATCAGCGGCAGGCCGAGGGTGATGTTGACGCCGCGCCCGAAGGTGGCGTATTTCAGCACCGGCAAGCCCTGGTCGTGGTACATGGCCAGCACGCAGTCGGCGCCGTCCAGGTACTTGGGCTGGAACAGGGTGTCGGCCGGATACGGGCCGCAAGCGGCGATGCCGCGCGCCCGCGCCGCTTCCAGCGCCGGCATGATGACCTCGATTTCCTCGCGCCCCAGGTAGCCGCCCTCGCCCGCGTGCGGGTTCAGGCCGGCCACCAGGATGCGCGGCGCGGCGATGCCGAACTTGTAGGCCAGGTCGGCGTGCAGGATGTCCAGCGTGACGGCCAGGCCGGCCGCGGTGATCGCCGCCGGCACATCCTTGAGCGCCAGATGGGTGGTCGCCAGCGCCACGCGCAACGGCCGCGCCTGCGGCCCGGCGGCGCCGGCCAGCATCATCACCACCTGGGCCGTGGCGGTTTTCCCGGCCAGGTATTCGGTGTGGCCGGAAAAAGCCACGCCGGCGTCGTTGATCGTGCTTTTTTGCAGCGGCGCGGTGACCATCGCCGCGAACCAGCCGGCGCCTATGCCTTCGACGGCGGCGTCCAGCGTGGCCAGCACGGCGCGCCCGTTTTCGCTGTCGAGGCGGCCCGGCGTGACGAAGGCCGCCAGCGGCACGTCGACGACGGCGATGCGTCCGCTGCCGAAGTGCGGCAAGCCGCCGTTGCGCAGCGCCTGCAGCGACAGCGCGGCCAGGCCGATAGCGGGGTCGATGCGCTCGGCGGTCATCGCCAGGAAGGCGGCGTCGCCGATCAGCACGCAATTGGCTTGATCGCGCATGGCCCAGGCGGCGCGGATGGAAATTTCCGGGCCGATGCCGGCCGGCTCGCCGGTGGTGACGGCGATGGCCGGCCGCGGCGCGGCTGCGCGCACCGGCTCAGACATGGCGGACCTCGCAGACAGGCCGGCCATGGACTTATTTATCGTCGCGGAATTCGACATAGGCGCGGTCGCGCACTTCGCGCTGCCAATTCTCGGTCGCTTCCAGTTCCTTGCGTTCGCGGATCGCCTCGCGCGCCATGTTGCGCTCCTTCTCTTTCGAGGCGTCGTCGCTCTTGCGCTCGAGGACTTCGATCAGGTGATAGCCGTAGCTGGTCTCGACCGGGTTGCTGACTTCACCCGGCTTGAGCGTATTCATCGCCGTCTCGAACTCGGGCAG
>DASYLQ010000594.1:0-3654 GCA_036009485.1 Janthinobacterium sp. | reverse complement strand
CACGGCTGGGGCGATCCGGCGCACTTTTATCAAGGCGCGCGCGCTTCCGCGGTGCCGGCATCGGCCGGCCTGATCCGTGCGCATGAAATCACCGACGGCTTGCCGACCTATAAACATGCGCTGGCCATGTCGCTGACTTATAACGGGCTGGCCAAGGGCACCACCACCTATATCTATCCGTCGACCTCGTCCGATATCGACGCCGCGACCCAGAATAGCGGCCAGATTCCGGAAGGCGCCCTGATGATGCTGCCTGCAAGTTACGATACCTCGAAGATCGCCAGTGTTGCCTTGCGCAAGGTGGCCGATACCCTGAAGACCTATGGCGCTTATGTTGTCGATCGTAACGTCGGCACCCCATTCGTCATCTATGTTGAGAACGGCACCGGTTACGACTTGCACCACGGCGGTTGGGACAATGCGGTAGCGGCCGAACTTGACCGCATCCGCGCCAATCTGCGCCAGGTCGTGTCGGCTTCCTCCTGGTTGGACGGCAATGGTCAACCGATGGTCCAACAAGCGGCGGTTACCGCCAATACGCTGTCCATGCGCGGTCCATGGACGCGCAGTTCCGGCACCGCCACCGGCACTTTCGATTCCTGGTCGCAAACCTTGCAATTTCCGGCCTCGGCCACGCGGACAGTCATGAGTAACGCCAACTCGACCGGCTTGAGCAAGGTAAGCTGGGCCTCACGCGCTGTCGGCAGCACTCAGCGCTTTCTGGTGACCGCCACCGGCGACGCCCGCCTGCGCATGATAGTGTATAGCGGTGCCAAGCAAGTGTTTGACACTGGCGACCTGACCAACGGCAATTCCGCACGCCTTGTCTGGCCAGCCGGCGCCTGGATTATTTTGTATGCCACCAGCGGCATCAACCAGGCTTCGACGGTTCGCGCCGACCTGACCCCGGTAAGCCCGTAAGACCCGTCTGCTGCGGTGGCAAAGAGACCACCCGGAGCGCCCGGTTGACGGCAACAGCTGTCAACCGGGCGTTTTTTTGGCTAGGTGCCCGGTAAGTGTTAAACAACATTTCCACTTCGGGCTAAGGACTTTACACCCGACATATCAGGAAGAGTTCTATGGACACCTCAATTTCGAAGCTTTGCTACCGTGGCTTGCCAAGCTTTCGCCCCTCCAGCGCAGGAAAGTTCAAGCGTTAGTCAGTCAAGTGCCAAGCGAAGAGGCTGCCATTGAGGATCGAGGTTTAGATGACGATGTGCTACTCGTCAGTGACGTCTATGCCGCTTATCACTACTTTGCACTTGAGGCAGGCATCACCCGCCGTCTCCTACTGGGATAGGCTCTTGGACGCCCAGCGCATGGACACGCCCAAAACCCTGTTGAGAGCGGCAACGGGCCTCTTTCCACACTTACCGGGCTCATAAGCTTTTTATGCGCCGGCGATGGTTTTTCAGGCCACTGCGCCGCCTCCCGAGATTCCCTGAGCCGCCATTTTCCTGTCTGAAATGGTTACCAAATGCTAAGCGTGCGCAAGGCAAGTAGATTAAAATGCATGAAATCCAGCTCGACTAATTGTGTCTTGCCGAAGCTTAGAGCCTATCTCAGTAGGTAATGCGCCGCTGCTTGCGCGCCTGGTGAGCGGGGACGGCGTTGCTCGTCGTAGCATGCCAGCCATGATGGCTAGCCATGCGTCCTCCTTCCGCCTGATCCGCGCTCACCGGGCATCGCCATCCGCTGCCGCCTCCCTACTGGGATAGGCTCTTAGTCGCGGTAGATGCGGCCGTCGATCAGGCGCACCCGGTTGCCGACGTGCAAGTCGTAGACACTGTCCTGCACCACGGTGCGATAGTCGCCGTTATCCAGGCGAACGCTGATCTGGTAGGCGTCGCGCGCCTGGGCCTGGTCGCGGTTGCTTTCGATATTGTTGCCGACCACGGCGCCGCCGATGGCACCGGCGGCGGTGGCTGCCGTGCGGCCGCCGCCGGAACCGATCTGATTACCCAGCAAGGCGCCGACCAGGCCGCCGGCCACCGCGCCGGCGCCGCTGGTTTGCGGTGTCATGCGGGTGACCTGGATCGTATCGATGGTGCCGTAAGTGGACGATTCCGGTTGCGAAGCGGAATATGTCGGCGCTTGCGGTCCGTTACTGGCGCAGCCAGTAACAAGCGTGGTCGTCGCGATCATCAGCGCAACCAAGGTGTGTGTGGTTTTCATGTTGTCCTCCTGACATAGTGTGACGTCAGATTAATCACAGGCACTGGCGGGGTCTGTGCGCTGACGCACCTATATTTGCGGCATCAAAATGCTGGATCTCCACCTTGGCGGCTTGGCGCCGAAGCTGCGTGTGAATTTTTTCATGTTTTTTCAAAATACTTCACCTATGTTCGATACCGTACAGAGGCAGCGAAGGAATCCACGTAAAACGTCAGTCATGGCATCGGTAAGCGGCCGCAACGACAAGAACACGCAACGACCAGAACAGAGGGCAGCATATGAAAAAAATCCATTTCGCCATCATCGCGGTCTTCAGCGCCGCCGCTCTTGCCGCCAACGCAGGGGCAGGTGCACAGACGCCGGAAGCGAAGACCTTGTATGCGCAATCGAAGGATGCCGCGGCGGCCACTTATAAGACGGCGCGGGCGCGGTGCAATTCGATTACCGGCAATCCAAAGGATGTCTGCATCGCCCAGGCCAAGGCGGCGCGCGTGCATACCGAATCAGCCAAAGACAATTGTGTCGCGGCTGCAAAAGCCCAGTTCGGTTATTAAGGCAGCGCCTTGATATCGGACGGGGAGAACATGCTCATATCGGGCAATTTGATTCACCACTTCCAAGGAAAAAAAATCATGAAAATCACTAATAAAATCGCTACCGGTCTGTTCGTTGCTTCCCTGTTCGCCGTTGCCGGATGTGCTTCGACCTCAACCAAGGAAGGCACCGGCGAATACGTCGACGATTCCGTCCTGACCACCAAAGTGAAAGCCAGCATTTTTAACGAACCTATGCTGAAATCGACTGAAATCAATGTCGAGACCTTCAAGGGTGTCGTGCAGCTGAGCGGCTTCGTGGCCAATCCCGAGTCCATCGCCAAGGCCGGCGAAATCGCCCGCGGCGTCAAGGGCGTGGTTTCGGTGAAAAACGATATCCATGTGAAGTGATACTTGCCTGACGGCCAAGTGCCGTAAGGCCACGGCCTGCCGCGCCGTACGGCCCATCAGCCGGAGCCCGCCCTTCCTTGGCCGCTCCGGCACTTTCGAGACGCGATCCCATGACGAGCCAGCCGCCCCCAGTTCCGCCCGAATCTGCCGCGAACGTACCGGCCGAGGCCAAGGCCGAGGCCGAGCCCAAGGGCGAGCCCACATCGGGCGCCGCGCCCGAGAACACCGGCGCGCATGGCGGATCCCTGAGTTTTCCGCTGCACGTGAATGCGCGCGGCCTGGCGCTGGGCATCATCGCCAGCGTCAGTTTCCTCTATGCGGTGCAATGGTCGCAGAAATTCCTGATTCCCCTGTTGCTCGGCATTTTTCTCGCCTATACCTTGAACCCGGTCGTGGTCTGGCTGCAGCGCCTGCGCCTGCCGCGCGTGCTGGGGGCGACCCTGGTCATGCTCATGATACTGGCCGGTTCCGTCGGCGTGATCAATGCGGTGCAGGGCGAATTCCAGTCCATCGTCGAAGAATTGCCGGAGGCGAC
>DASYLQ010000593.1:0-6796 GCA_036009485.1 Janthinobacterium sp. | reverse complement strand
CGATCAACCTGGGCTTGATCGACCTGGGCCAGATTGATCTGTTGGTACAGGAAGGATTTTATTCCAACCGCACGGACCTGATCCGCACGGCGATCCGCAACCAGTTGAATACGCACGCCGACGTGGTCAGGCAAACCGTGGCCCGCAAGAGCCTGGTGCTGGGCCTGCAGCACTACTCGCGGACCGACCTGGAGGCGATCCGGGCCGCCGGCCAGCGCCTGCAGATCCAGGTGCTCGGCTTGGCCAGCATCGCCAGCGACGTATCGGTGGAACTGGCGCTGGCGACGATCGAGTCGATCTTTGTTTTAGGAGCCCTGCACGCAAGCTCGGTGGTGAAAGCCGCCCTTGCAGGACGAATTCACTAGCGTTTCGGCGTGGCGGACAAAGCCGGCCGATGCGCGGCACCCTTGAGAGATGTCCATGAAACCACAACAGAACATGTTTGCGCAAATGCGCGCAGCGACCCGTCATTTATTGTCCAAAGGGCCGAGCGCGGCCACCAGCGCCATCCAGCAGGCGCTGGGCGGACTGCGCGCAGTCAAGGCGGCGGCCGAGGCCAGCGCCGAAGCGCAGGCCGAAGCGCCCGTCCTGCACGATATCAATCCGCCGCCGTCCGGCGCCAGGCCGGACGCCGCGGCCAAGGCCGCAGCCAAGGCCGAGCCGCAAGCCGAAACCCCGGTCTCGCCGGCGCCACAGACGGCGCAGGCGTTTGCCCAGGATCTCATGGCGCGCCTGGGTGTGCCGCAGCACTTGAGCGGCTTGCAGGACTTGAACCTGGGCAACTTCGACATCGGTAGTTTCCGCGCGCCGGCGGCGCCGTCCGAACTGAAGCCCGGCGCGCAATTCATCAGCGGCAGCTATGCCAACCATGCCGGCAGCCGCGACTACAAGCTGTATATCCCCAGCAACTACCACGGCCAGGCCATGCCGCTGCTGGTGATGCTGCACGGCTGCACCCAGAATCCGGACGATTTCGCCGCCGGCACGCAGATGAACGCGGTGGCCGAGGAAAAGCAGTGCTTCGTGGCGTATCCGGCACAAACCATGGGCGCCAACAGTTCGAAATGCTGGAACTGGTTCAATGCGCTCGACCAGCAGCGCGACCAGGGCGAACCATCCATCATCGCCGGCATCGCCCGGCAAATCATCGAGGATTATCCGGTCGACGAACGCCAGGTCTACGTGGCCGGCTTGTCCGCCGGCGGCGCCATGGCGGTCATCGTCGGCACCCTGTACCCGGAACTGTTCGCGGCGGTCGGCGTGCATTCCGGCCTGCCGTTCGGCTCGGCCCAGGACTTGCCCTCGGCCCTGGCGGCGATGAAGGGCGGCGCCATGCCGGCAGCGGCGCGCAAGGCCGGCGCCGGCGGCATCCCGATCATCGTCTTCCACGGCGACCGCGACACCACGGTCAATCCGCGCAACGGCGAAGAATTGATGGCGCAGGGCTTGCACAGCCAGTTGGGCGGCAAGGCCGCACCGGCCGCGGCGATCGATTCCGGCAGCGTGCCGAACGGCCACCGCTACACCCGCACCACGCACCGCCACGCCGACGGCTCGATGCTGGGCGAGCACTGGGTGATCCACGGCGCCGGCCACGCCTGGTCGGGCGGCAGCCAGCACGGCAGTTACACCGACGGCAAGGGCCCCGACGCCAGCCGCGAGATGATGCGGTTTTTTAAGACGGTGAGCTGAAGCTGGATCAAGGCTTGATCACGCTGCGGGCGTCGATGCCGGCCATGATGCGGTTGGCCATGAGCAGCCCCAGCCTGTCCGGGCCGAGAGGATGGCCTTGGCCCTAGGCCTTGGACCCGGCCTTGGCGCGGACCTCGGCTTCGGCGGCGGCGATAAAGCCGCGCAGGCAGGCCGGGCACCAGCAGCCGGCGGCGGCCGGCGGCGGCAGCGGCGCCGCGGCCGGCAGCAAGGTGCACCAGCAAGGCGCGCCGTCGCCCGGATCGGCCATGGCGCAAGCGAACGGCGCGCCGCAGCGGCTGCACAGGCTCATGGCGCCGCGCTCCCCGGGCCGTCGTCCGGCGGCGGCATATGCCGCATCGCCTGGCGCAGCAGCAGCATCTGGCCGTCGAAGCGGGTGCAGGCGTCGCACACCATCAAGTGCAGGCGCATGCGCACCCGTTCGACCAACGTCAGGTCGCGGTCCATCCCCTCGGACACCAGACGGTGCACTTCCCTGCACGTCGGCTTGAAGCCGTGTGATCCGTTTGCCATGTGAATCAACCTTTCGCGCCCTTCGTCCGCGCTTCGTCTATTTACACTGCAGCTTGCCGAACCATTTCAGGTCCAGGCATTCGCGCAGGCGTATGCGGGCCCGGTACAGCAGCACCCAGGCATTCGAGGCCGTAATCGCCAATTCCTCACAAATTTCTTCGGTCTCGAGCTCCAGCCATTCGCGCATCATGAAAATGCGCGCCGTCCTGGCCGGCAGGTTCTCCAGGCACACTTCCAGGACGCGGAAGAAATCCTTCTGTTCCAGCGCCTGCTCCGGCGCGCCCCACTGGCGCGGCAGGTCGACCGTGTGGCCGTCTGCCAGGAACAGGGCGTCGATGGCCTCGTCCTCGGACTGCTCGTCCTGGGTCTCGATCTGCCGTTCGCGCGCGCTCAGGCGCAGCTTGTCGATGATCTTGAACTTCAGGATCCCCGTGACATAGGTGCGCAGCGTCGACTGCCCGGCGAACTGCTCGGGCTTCTCGAGCACGGCGACCAGGGCGTCCTGGACGGCGTCTTCGGCCAGCGCCTCATTCCTTAACTGCAACAGTGCAAAACGCACAAGCAGGGGGCGCATGACTTCGAGTTGGCGGTGGAGGGAGTCGGCGGAGTTCATATATGCCGCGAGACTAACGGATGACCGCTGAAAATACAACAAGATCGGCCGATAATGGCCCCAAAGTTTCCCCGCTTCCCTGTTAAAATCGCGAAATCTATTTTCCGGAATCGCCATGACCGAACTGACCAATGTGAACCTGGACATGAATGACGACTTGACTGCGGTGGCGCCGCAGATCAAGGCGCAGATTCTGGCCGAGGCCCTGCCTTACATCCGCAATTTCCATGGCAAGACCATTGTCATCAAATACGGCGGCAATGCGATGACCGAAGACCACCTGAAACACGGCTTCGCGCGCGACGTGATCCTGCTGAAACTGGTCGGCATGAACCCGGTGGTGGTGCACGGCGGCGGGCCGCAGATCGACAACGCGCTTAAAAAAATCGGCAAGCAGGGCAGCTTCGTGCAGGGCATGCGCATCACCGACGAGGAAACCATGGAAGTGGTGGAGTGGGTGCTGGGCGGCGAGGTGCAGCAGGATATCGTCATGCTGATCAACCACTACGGCGGCCAGGCGGTGGGCCTGACCGGCAAGGACGGCGGCTTGATCCGCGCCCGCAAGATGCAGATGCCGGACCGCGAACACCCGGGCGAATTCCTCGACATCGGCTTCGTCGGCGAGATCGACGCGATCAACCCGGCGGTGGTCAAGGCGCTGCAGGACGACGCCTTCATCCCGATCATTTCGCCGATCGGCTTCGGCCAGGACGGCCAGGCCTACAACATCAACGCCGACGTCGTCGCCGGCAAGATCGCCGAGATCCTGAAGGCTGAAAAGCTGATCATGATGACCAACATCGCTGGCGTGCAAGACAAGCAGGGCAACCTGGTGACCGACCTGTCGGCGCGCGAGATCGACGAGATGTTCGCCGACGGCACGATCTCCGGCGGCATGCTGCCGAAAATCTCCTCGGCGCTGGATGCCGCCAAGTCGGGCGTGAACACGGTGCACATCATCGACGGCCGCATCGAACATTCTTTATTGCTCGAAGTGTTGACCGAACAGGCTTTTGGCACTATGATCCGTTCGCACTAAAAGAAGCGCGGCGCATCGTCACCACGGCGCCGCCTTTGTTTTTTGTTTTTAGGTAAGCTTGAAAAACCGTCGCGAGCAAGCCCGATATCGCGTTGAGTAGCGGAGCCGTACGAAGGTACGGTGAGCAACGCAGACGAGAGAGCGGGATGCGCAGTAGGTTTGGCGAGCTTACCTCCAGGTCATGCCCTTGTAGCTCAGTGGTAGAGCACTCCCTTGGTAAGGGAGAGGCCACGTGTTCAATCCACGTCAAGGGCACCATTTTTTCCCCCTCCGCAGTCCATTCCCTAGTAGATCCGTTCCACTTTCAGCCCGCGCTTGCGCAGCAGTTCCGGCACGCTTGCCGTTCCGACCAGGTGCAGCACGCCGATCGCCGCCATGCTGTTGCTGTCGCGCGCCAGCAGCCGGGCGATGCCGTTGGCCAGGCCCGGGTTGCGCTCGTCCAGCAAGACCTTTTGCACGAAGCGGCCGGAAAAGCTGTCGTCGTCCGCGGCTTTTTTTGCCAGCGCCTCCAGCCCGGCGGCATCGGCGTTGCGCCAGGCCCTGGCGATTTCGCGGGCGTCCTCGGCCTGGTCCTTGTCTTCGATGGCGACGATGCCATCCTCCAGGAAGCGGCATTGCTCGGCCAGCGTCATGCGGTCGAACAGCGCCATCTGGCTACCCACCGATTCCAGTTCCAGCACCGGGATCTTGCGCGCGTGCGCCTGCTGCGACAGCCAGGTGTCGACCGCCAGGCCGGACTGGTAGCCCAGCGCCGCGAAGTCGCTCACTTCCAGCACGCTGGCCAGCAACCACGGTTTCATCGGCGCCACCGAGGCGGGCGAAATGCCGAGCTGCTGCATCAGGCGCTCCAGGCGCGGCCTGAATTCCGGCGCGATGTCATTGATGGCCGGGCCGCCGCCGTGGTACAGGCCATGCTCCTGCATCGCCTTCACCACCCCGGCCGGATCGCCGTTCGGGTCGATTTCCAGCGCCAGCGTGCCGGCATGGTCCAGCGCCGCCGTGACGCGCGGTTCGAGCGGATAAAAGTCCGCCGCGCCGACGTGGATGGTGCCGAACAGGTAGAGGGTGTGGCCGCCGTCCTCGATCTTGAACAGCGCGCCGCGGTTGGGGATCTGCGCCGCCTGCGCCGCCGCAGCCGCAGCGGAGGTGGCGGCGTGGGCCGGAACGGCCGCCTGCAGGCAGAAGCAAAATAAACTACAGAACATCACTATAATCTGGCGTCGCATGGTTTTCCTGACGATTTAAAACGAAAGCTTTCGTGTCCAATATTAACCGCTCCGGGCCGGTCTGGTTGTTTGATCTCGACAACACCCTGCACAACGCCTCGCACGCCATTTTCCCGGCCATTACGGCCAATATGAACCGCTACCTGGCCCGGGTGCTGGGCGACGGCGTGACGCCGGCCGACGCCGCCGCCGTCGACG
This sequence comes from Janthinobacterium sp., assembly GCA_036009485.1. GTDB lineage: Bacteria > Pseudomonadota > Gammaproteobacteria > Burkholderiales > Burkholderiaceae_D > Janthinobacterium. The sequence goes on along the minus strand of DASYLQ010000593.1, from coordinate 1,497 downwards.
CCGCGCGCCAGTTGTACTGGAGCCGCTACGGCGCCACACTGACCGGCATGGTGCGCCACCACGGCGTTTGCGCCGCCGATTTTTTGCACGAGACGCACCAGATCGGCGGCCTGGCGGACCTGGTGCGCTCCGAGCGCGGCCTGGGGCGGCTGCTGCGCGCCCTGCCGGGCCGCAAGATCCTGTTCACCAACGCGCCCACGCGCTACTCGCGCGACGTCATGCGCCACCTGGGCGTGCAGCGCCACTTCTCGCACCACGTCGCGGTCGAGGCGATGCAGGTGCACCGGCAGATGCGGCCGAAACCGTCGAAGCTGATGCTGCGCCGCCTGCTGCGCCGGCAAAAACTCGATGCCGGGCGCTGCATCCTGGTGGAAGACACCCTGGCCAACCTGCGCAGCGCCAAGGCGCTCGGCCTGCGCACCGCCTGGATCACGCAATGGCTGGCGCCGGCACCGCGGGCCTTAAATCGCCCCGCTTACGTCGATGTCAAAGTAAAATCCGTCAGGCATTTGCGCGCGCGCCTGCATCGCCTGCGCTGAAGCGCGCTTTTTTCACGCTGTTTCCGTTTTCCTTTTTCATTCCACCTTCGCGAGATCACATGGCAAGCACTCCGCCAGGCCAACGCAGGCTGCAAATTCTCCAGGCCCTGGCGGCGATGCTGGAGCAGCCCAAGGGCGAAAAAATCACCACTGCGGCGCTGGCGGCCCGGCTGGCCGTGTCCGAGGCGGCGCTGTACCGCCACTTCGCCAGCAAGGCGCAAATGTTCGAGGGCTTGATCGAATTCATCGAGGCCAGCGTGTTCGGCCTGATCAACCAGATCGCCGACAAGCAGCCCGACGGCCTGGCCCAGGCGCGCGACATGACCGCCATGCTGCTCAATTTCGCCAGCAGCAATCCGGGCATGACGCGGGTGCTGATCGGCGACGCCCTGGTCAACGAGGACGAGCGCCTGCAACTGCGCATGAACCAGTTCTACGACCGCGTCGAGCTGGCGCTGAAACAGGCCTTGCGCATCGCCGCCGCCGACGGCCGGGCGCACGAGGACGACGTCGCCGCCCGCGCCGGCATGCTGGTCAGCTTCGTGCTGGGGCGCTGGCACCGCTACGCCAAGAGCGGCTTCAAGCTGAATCCGGCGCAGGACGCCGCCCTGCAAATCGCGCTGCTGCTGGCCTGAGTTCCTACCTTTTCTTTTCACTGTACCGCCATGAAACCATTTCCCGTTGCCGCCTTCTGCGCCCTCTTGCTCGGCGGGGTCGCGATCGGCTTCGGCGGCATCCTGATGCGCCTGTCCGATGTGAATGCGGTCGCCTCGGCCTTCTGGCGCCTGGCGCTGGCCGCGCCGGTGCTGTGGGTCTGGGCCTTGGGTTCCGCGGCGCGCGACCAGGCCGGCGGCAAGCGCACGGACCTGAGCAAGGTGCTGCTGTCGAGCGGAGCATTTTTCGGCATCGAGCTGGGCATCTGGCATTTGTCGCTGCATTACACGAACATCGCCAATTC
>DASYLQ010000592.1:0-2286 GCA_036009485.1 Janthinobacterium sp. | reverse complement strand
CAAGGCAACCTGGAACTGCCGCCGTGCACTTCGGTGGACGAATGGAACCTTTTTCGCGCCGGCCTGAATCAATTGCTGTACACGCGCTTCGGCATCACCGTCGAGGATTGCCTGCCGGCCGACCTGGGTGAAAGGGTCGATTTCGCCGCCACGCTGGCGGCGCGGGCGCAGGCGCCGACGCCGGTATTGGTGCCGCCGCCGCCTTCCCTGGAGGCGGCGCTCTTGCCGGGCGCGCCGATGCAGAACGGCGAGGACGGCGGCGACGCCAGGGCCTTGCGCCGCCTGTTTTTGGAACTGCCCGCCGCCGCCGCCGCGCTGCGGCTGATCGCCTTGCCGGCCGGACAGGCATTGTTCCAGGCTCACCGGGGCCTGTTGCAGCGGCTCGACCTGGCCAGTCTGGCCGCCGCCACCATGCCCTCGCTGGCCTGGGCCGCCCCGGACCGCCGCGCCGGCGCCCGGCAGCAGGCGCGCCGCGCGGCCGCCAGCGCCGCCGCCGCGCGCGCGCTGGACGAAGCCTGGGCCTTGCTGGCGCGCCTGCAACTGGCGGCTATCGCCCAATTGCCGGCGCTGCTGGACGAGGCGGACCGCATTTTGTCGAACCTGGAACTGGGCCTGGAATCGCGCCGCGCGGCCTTCCTGGCGCCGGCGCCGGACGAACCCAACGAACCCAATGAACGCCATGAAAGGCGGGAGCCGACATGATCGCCTTGCCAGACAGCGCGGAATGCCGCTGCCTGCTGTCCGGCGGCCGGGTGCTGACCGTGACGGCGACGCGGCGCCCGCGCGCCAACCGCGCCGACGTCAAATGCGCGCTCGCCGGCGCACCGGCGCTGGCCCAGCGGATGCAGGAAGTGGTGCGTCTGGCGCGCCATACGGAAGTGCGTTTCGACAGCCGCGACCAGGTGGTGTTGAGCATGGATATCCAGCCCGATGCCCGGGAGCGCGACTGGGAACTGGCGGCGGTGCTGGCCGACCGCCTGGTGCGCGGCGAATACCAGGCGCCCGCAGCGCCGCTGTTCGCGCACGGCTGGTCCGACGCCTGGCACCTGGGCCGGGTCGACGGCCGGCCGCAGCTGGCCATCGAGCGCCTGCGCCTTCATCCGCAAGGTGCGGCGGCGCTGGTCGCCGGCGGCGACGACGGCGCGGCATCCGCTTCGGCAGCCGGCTCCGCCGCGCATTATCTGCTGTTGTCGCACCTGGGCGGCTTGAGCGGGCATGCGGATCCGTCGGCGTCGGTGTCGAGCGCGCGCGCCTGGTTCCCTTTGCACAGCGGCGGCATCAACGACAGCCTGGCCTGGGTCGAGGTCAGCGTCCATCCGCTCGCGGCTCCTGGCCATGGCGAGGAAGAGGATACGATCGCCGCGCCGGGCCTGGACTTGAGCGCGCAACTGGCGCTGCGCCAGGCGCTGGTCGGGGCGCGCCATTTCGACGGCCGCGGGCTGGGACGCTGGCGCACCGTGGTGCGCTTTGGCCAGCCGCGCTTCCAGGGCAGTTCCTATGAGCTGGCGCTGGTGATGGCCGACCGGCTGGCGCGCGGGCGCGAATTCGTGCCGCGCGGGCGCCTGATCGCCAGCGGCTGTTCATCGGCCTGGCATGCAGGACGGGTCGACAGCGTCGAAGGGCGCGAGCCGAAAACCGCGCTGATTCTGGGCCAGGCGGCGGCCGGCGACCGCATCCTGCTGCCGCGGCAGTGGCAAGAGGAACAAGGCCCGGCTTGCGCCGCCGCGCTGGCCGCCGCGCTGCAAGCCAAGGGCGCTTCGCTGGCATGGATAGCGCGGATTGGAATGATATGAATGGCAACGATTCGCGCGCATTAGTGAATCGCTGTTGCCCCTGCTAAAATCGGCAAGCGCAAAAGAACTTTAGAAGGAGTCTGACATGTTCCAAATGTTTGGTTTTGGCGGCGTCAAATGCCCGCGCTGCGAGCATAAAAACGACGGCGAGTCGGGCTATTGCGCCAGTTGCGGCCTGACCCTGGGGGCGCCGCGCAACGAGCCGGTGCTGCGGGATAACCGCTGGATGCCGGCCGCCGACGAGCTGGCGGTGTTCTTCGGCGTGCGCCAGCTGTCCGGCATCTTCACCAAGACGCTGCGCGTGCCGGCCGCCAGCCGCGCCTACATCCTGCAAGGCGACAAGGCCACCGAAGTGCCGCAGGGCGAATATGAGATCGAAGGCTTTTTCACGCGCCTGAACCACCTGCTGCGCGACCAGCACGCGGAAATCCTGATCACCCGCATGACGCCCGTGCCGGTGGAATTCGTCTTCAGCGACCTGCACACGGCCGAG
>DASYLQ010000591.1:0-5335 GCA_036009485.1 Janthinobacterium sp. | reverse complement strand
CGAGGCCTGAATCACTGGCTCCATACGCTGTATTTCGAGACGCGATAGTCCCAGAAGTTGGGCCCGTCGACGACGGGGCCGCGGCGTTCGCGAGGGTATGGAGGGAGGGTCAATCTGAGCGGGGCAACCTGCCGGCAAAGGAACAGACCGCGGTTGTCAACGGCAATGTGGCCGTTTAGGGTGAGGTGCACCTCACTTTGCGTGAGGTGCACAACGTATTTGAATCAGCCCGGAATGAGCTAAGTGCTTGATTTTATGGAGGCGAGGACGGGAATCGAACCCGTCTAAACGGCTTTGCAGGCCGCTGCATAACCTCTTTGCTACCTCGCCTGAGGACCTGCTGAAACAAAAGGGAAGCCAGGCTTCCCTTTGTTGAATTCTGGAGCGGGAGAAGAGTCTCGAACTCTCGACCTCAACCTTGGCAAGGTTGCGCTCTACCAACTGAGCTACTCCCGCATTGAAGCTACTTTTTTTAAAACCACACTGCGTTTCCATTGCCTGCACCAGCCAGCTTTCGCTGGAGCGGGAGAAGAGTCTCGAACTCTCGACCTCAACCTTGGCAAGGTTGCGCTCTACCAACTGAGCTACTCCCGCATTTGGAACAGCATTATCGCAGAAACCAGACCACAATTCCAACAATAATTCGTACTACCTTTTCGACTCGCCCCGTAAAACTGGAGCGGGAGAAGAGTCTCGAACTCTCGACCTCAACCTTGGCAAGGTTGCGCTCTACCAACTGAGCTACTCCCGCTTTGCTTTTTACATCGCATTGTCATCAACAACAGGCCAGCATTATAGAGGATACAAACAGGCTGTCAAGGGTGGGCGCTTGAATAATTAAAATGACTAAACCGTTTCCGCCGCCCTCGCTTCAATCCAGCGGGCCAGCCTTTTCCTTGATCAGCGGCCAGGCCAGGCGCAGGTAATACAGCATCGACCACACCGTCAGCACGGCGGCGACCCACAACAGGCGCTCGCCCCAGATGTGGGTGTCGATGGCGCCGAACAGCACGTCGTGGTACAGCAGCAGCGGGATGGCCATCATCTGCGCCGTGGTCTTGATTTTGCCGATCGAGCTGACCGCCACCGATTTCGAGGCGCCGATCTGCGCCATCCATTCGCGCAGCGCCGAGATAGCGATCTCGCGGCCGATGATGACGAAGGCGATGATGGCGTTGACCCTTTGCAAGTGCACCAGCACCAGCAGCGCGCCGGCCACCATCAGCTTGTCGGCCACCGGGTCGAGGAAGGCGCCGAAGGCCGAGGTCTGGTTCCAGCGCCGCGCCAGGAAGCCGTCGAACCAGTCGGTGACGGCGGCAACGATGAAGACGATGGTCGCCGCCAGGTTGCCGTCGGTTTGCCGCAGCCAGGCCGGAGTCAGGGAGAAAACGCCGACCACCAGCGGGATCAGCGCCACGCGCAACCAGGTCAACAAAATCGGGATATTGAAGGGCATAGGATAAAAAAGGGTGACCGGCCAATGAATTTGATTAATGCGCCGCTAGTCTACATCGCGCACGCACAATAGACCAGCGCCACGGGCGTAGGCGCCCTAGTGAAGCTGGCGGTAAATTTCCTCGGCCAGTTGCGTGGAGATGCCCTCCACCGACATCAGGTCTTCGATGCTGGCGTCTGCCACGCCGCGCAAGCCGCCGAAGCGCGCCAGCAGACGCTGGCGGCGCTTGGCGCCGATGCCTTCGATCTCTTCCAGGCGCGAAGTCTGGCGCGCCTTGGCGCGCCTGGCGCGCATGCCGGTGATGGCGAAACGGTGCGCCTCGTCGCGGATCAGCGCCACCAGCATCAGCGCCGCCGATTCCTTGCCCAGCTCCTGGGCCGGGCGACCGTCGACGAACAGCAGCGTCTCCAGGCCGACCTTGCGCCCCTCTCCCTTGGCGACGCCGACGATCAGGCTGATGTCCAGCCCCAGTTCGGCGAACACCTGGCGCGCCATTTCGATCTGCCCCTTGCCGCCGTCGATCAGCACGACGTCCGGCATCACGCCGTCGCCGTTGGCGACTTTTTCGTAGCGCCGCATCAGCACCTGGCGCATCGCCGCATAGTCATCGCCGGGCGTGATGCCGTTGATGTTGTAGCGCCGGTATTCGCCGTTCTGCATGGCGTGGTGATGGAACACCACGCACGAGGCCTGGGTCGCCTCGCCCTGGGTGTGGCTGATGTCGAAGCACTCGACCCGCAGCGCGTCGAGGTCGGCGCTGTCGAGCGACAGCGCCTCGGCCAGCGCGCGCGTGCGCGACTGCTGCGAACCCTGTTCCGACAGCAGCCGCGCCAGCGAAATCTCGGCGCCCTTCTGCGCCAGCTCCAGCCATTGGCGGCGCTGGCCCTGCGGCTGGAACAGCACGTTGATGCGGTGGCCGCACTGCTCCATCAGCGCCAGCATCAGCGCCGGCTGGTCGAACTCGATATTCAGGATCAGCGTGCCGGGGATGAATTTTTCGCTGTAGTGCTGGGCCAGGAAGGCGCTCAGGACTTCGACCTCGATCGGCGCCTCGGCGATGGCGACGGCGTCGTTCAACTGGCTCGGAAAATAGGCCCGGTCGCCCAGGTGACGGCCGCCGCGCACCATCGCCAGGTTGACGCAGGCGCGCCCGCCCTGGACGATGACGGCGATGATGTCGACGTCGGCGTCGCCGGTGGTTTCCATGCTTTGCTGGTGCAGCACGCGCGACAGCGAAGAGATCTGGTTGCGCACCGCTGCGGCCTGCTCGAACTTCAGGTCGGCGGCGTAGGCGTGCATCTTGGCTTCCAGTTCGGCCAGCACTTCGCTTTGCCGGCCGCGCAGGAATTTGCCGGCGTTTTCCACGTCGATGCGGTAGTCCTCGGGCGTGACGGCGTTGACGCAGGGCGCGCTGCAGCGGCCGATCTGGTGCAGCAGGCAGGGCCGGGTCCGGTTCGAATACACGCTGTCTTCGCAGGTGCGCAGCATGAAGACTTTTTGCAGTATCTGCATCGACTCCTTGACCGCCCAGGCGCTCGGGAAGGGACCGAAATACTGGTTCTTCTTGTCGACCGCGCCGCGGTAGTAGACCATGCGCGGCACGTCACCGCCGGTGATCTTCAGGTAGGGATACGATTTATCGTCGCGGAACAGGATGTTGAAGCGCGGGTGCAGCGTCTTGATCAGGTTATTTTCCAGGATCAGCGCTTCGGCCTCGCTGTGCGTGACCGTGGTTTCCAGGCGCGCGATGCGCTCGACCATCATGGCGATGCGTGGGCTGGCCAGGTTCTTTTGAAAATAGCTGGAGACGCGCTTTTTCAGGTCGCGCGCCTTGCCGACGTAGAGGACGGCGTCGGCGGCGTCGAAATAGCGGTACACGCCGGGCAGGTTGGGCAGCTTGGCCACGGTCGCCAGTACCTGCTCGCGCGGATCGGGCGGCGCCGGGGCCGCAGTCGCTTCGGATGTTACGTCTGTCATTGCTTACGCCAGTTTCATTTCCTGTTGCTGCGCCTGTTCCACAACCACGAAAGCGACGGCATATTCCTCTTCGTCGCTGACCGTCACCTGCACCGTCAGGCGATGTTCCAGCATGAACTCTTCCAGTACGCCGCTGCAGACGATCACCGGTTTGCCGCTTGGGGCGTTCAGCATCTGCGCCGCCGGCCAGGTCATCGGCACGCGCATGCCCAGGCCGATAGCCTTGGAAAACGCTTCCTTGGCGGCGAAACGGGTGGCCAGGAAGCGCACGCCGCGCGCCGGATGGCGGGCGCTGCGGGCATGGAATTTCTGCAGTTCCTGCGGCCCGAGTATGCGCTCGGCGAAGCGCTCGCCGTGGCGCTGCAGCGCCGCCTCGATGCGCGGGATCTTGCAGATGTCGGTGCCGATGCCGTAGATCATAAGGCCGCCAGGCGGGCCGTGGTCATGATCGCCTTCATCTCGCGCACCGCGTTTTCCCAGCCGGCGAAGACGGCGTGGGCGACGATGGCGTGCCCGATATTCAATTCGGCGATCTCTGGAATCGCGGCGATGGCCTGCACATTCGTGTAATGCAGGCCGTGGCCGGCGTTCACCTTCAGGCCGCGCGCGACGCCGAAGCGCACGCCGGCCTTGATGCGTTCCAGCTCGGCCAGTTGTTCCGTGCCCGCGGCATCGGCATAACGTCCGGTGTGCAGTTCGATCACCGGCGCGCCGATGTCGGCGGCGGCGGCGATCTGCGCCTCGTCGGCGTCGATGAACAGGCTGACGCGGATGCCCTCGCCCTGCAACTGGCGCACCGCCGCCTGTACTTCCTTGAAGTAGCGCAGTACGTCGAGGCCGCCCTCGGTCGTCACCTCGGTGCGTTTTTCCGGCACCAGGCAGACGTCGGCCGGGCGGATGCGGCAGGCGAAGGCGATCATTTCCTGCGTCACCGCCGCCTCCAGGTTCATGCGCGTTTGCAGTTGCGGCGCGATGGCGATGACGTCGGCGTCCTTGATGTGGCGGCGGTCTTCGCGCAGGTGCAGCGTGATGGCGTCGGCGCCGGCCTGCTCGGCCAGCAGGGCCGCGCGCAGCGGATCCGGATAGCTGGTGCCGCGCGCGTTGCGCAGCGTGGCGACGTGGTCGATATTCACGCCCAGGTCGATGACCGGGCCTTGCGCTTGCAGGAAACTCATGGTGACTACCCTTTATCGTTATTTTGGATCGGCCTTTACAGCTGCATCAAATCGATCAATATCTGGCGCGTGTTGAGCGGCGCGCCTCCCAGGTGATGAGCCAGCAGGAAGCGCATCAATTGTTTGCTCTGGCCCTGAGTGGCGGCGTCGGCATAGTCTTCGCGCTCCATGTCGAGCAAGGTCTTGCCGCTGACGCCGGGCCAGGTGTCGCCGGCCCGTTCCGGCCGCGGGCCGCGCTCCGGATCGACCACGTACTGCGCTTGCGGGTCGACCGCCTGGCGCGTAGCGGTGCAGCGCGTCAGGTCGGCCGCCACCCCCGTTTCCTTAAGTAAGGCCCGTTCGAATTTTCGCAAGACGATGGGCGCCGGTTCGCCGTGCGCCAGCTGGTTCAGGGTCGCCACATAATGGTCGAACAGGGCCGGATGGGGATCGTCGCGCGCCAGCAGCTTGACCAGCAGTTCGTTCAGGTAGAAGCCGCACAGCAGCGCGGTGCGCTCCAGCGGCAGCATGCCGCCCACCCATTCGGCATCGATCAGGGTGCGCAGCTCGGAGCGCCCGCTCCAGGAGGCCGACAGGGGCTGGAAGGTCTGCAGCACGCCGCGCAGCTTGGACAGCGGGCGCTTGGCGCCCTTCGCCACCACGCCGATGCGCCCATGGTCGCGCGTGAACATGTCGACGATGAGGCTGGTTTCCTTGTAGGGGTAGCTGTGCAGCACGAAGCCGGGCT
>DASYLQ010000590.1:0-5820 GCA_036009485.1 Janthinobacterium sp. | reverse complement strand
TGCTCCATGCTGGCGATCATGACGTTCTCCAGTTCGACCTCGTAATACTTCACGGGCGTGCCCTGGCCGTCGGCCCGCATGAATTCAAGCCTGGCCTTGGGGATCGTCTTTCCCATCGAGCAGGTCTGCATCAGGATCGGCGAGGCCAGGTCCGCAAGCTTGCTGATCGAAAGGGTGCGGTGCTCGCAGCGTTCGGCCGTGTGGCCGCCGCTCGTCGATGCGGTCGCGCTCCTGGGCTGGGTCACGCCCCAGTGGGCCGAGCTCACTTCGATCCAGCCTTGATGCGCCGAGTCGGCCGACTCGCCCTTGATGCCGTCGATTTGCAAGTATACGTCGATTGCCATATTGCCTCAGAGAATGTTTTGGGGGAGTACCGAGGGCATTGTTGCCCAGTCTTCACAAAGAAGAATTGGGACGCGTCAAACCTGGTGTATAAACGAAGGTTTCTTGCCGGAGCAGCTATCTGGCCCGCGCGCGGCCGCTTGACCTTGGTTAAGAAAATCAAAATGCGTACGCCTTGACGGCCATCATTTGCCTGTTTGACTTGGCGCAGGGTGTTTACTTTGTTATTGGTTGGCGTACAATCGCTACCGCTGCCAAAAGGCGGCAAACGCTAGGGGTCCTGCAAGCTGCGCAAGCGGCGGGCGGGTGAGAAAAACCCTCCGAACCTGATCTGGATAATGCCAGCGAAGGGAAGCTTGGACGAGTTGTTGCCGCCTTGCCGGTTCCTTGTCGGACTCCTTTGCTGGCTCCTGAAGCTAACCAAGGAGCCACATGAACGCACTGCCGAAATTCCTCTCCGCCACCGCCACCGTCGATGAAGCCGCGGTCGCACCGTTGCCCAACTCGCGCAAGATCTACGTCGAAGGCAGCCGCCCCGACATCCGCGTGCCGATGCGCGAAATCAGTCAGTCCGATACCGAAGCGTCCTTCGGCGCCGAAAAAAATCCGCCGATCTACGTCTACGACACCTCCGGCCCGTACACCGATCCCGACGCCACCATCGACATCCGCTCCGGCCTGGCCACGCCGCGCCTGCCCTGGATCCTCGAGCGCCAGGACACCGAGGAACTGGCCGGCCCGACTTCCGACTACGGCATCGCGCGCCTGAACGACCCGGCCCTGGCCGAGCTGCGCTTCAACCTGCTGCGCAAGCCGCGCCGCGCCGTCGCCGGCGCGAACGTCACGCAGATGCACTACGCGCGCCGCGGCATCATCACGCCCGAGATGGAATTCGTCGCCATCCGCGAAAACCTGCGCCGCCGCGAATACCTGGAAGAGCTGAAAGCCTCCGGCCCGATGGGCCAGCGCCTGGCCGACCTGATGGGCCGCCAGCATCCGGGCCAGGCTTACGGCGCCAGCATCCCGGCCGAGATCACGCCCGAATTCGTGCGCGAGGAAATCGCCCGCGGCCGCGCCATCATCCCGGCCAATATCAACCATCCGGAAATCGAGCCGATGATCATCGGCCGCAATTTCCTGGTGAAGATCAACGCCAACATCGGCAATTCCGCGGTGACGTCGTCGATCGGCGAAGAAGTCGAGAAAATGACCTGGGCCATCCGCTGGGGCGGCGACAACGTCATGGACCTGTCGACCGGCAAGCACATCCACGAAACGCGCGAATGGATCAACCGCAACAGCCCGGTGCCGATCGGCACGGTGCCGATCTACCAGGCGCTGGAAAAGGTCAACGGCAAGGCTGAAGACCTGACCTGGGAGATTTTCCGCGACACGCTGATCGAACAGGCGGAGCAGGGCGTCGATTACTTCACCATCCACGCCGGCGTGCTGCTGCGCTACGTGCCGATGACGGCCAAGCGCCTGACCGGCATCGTCTCGCGCGGCGGCTCCATCATGGCCAAGTGGTGCCTGGCGCACCACCAGGAATCCTTCCTGTACACGCATTTCGAAGAGATTTGCGAAATCATGAAAGCCTACGACGTCTCGTTCAGCCTCGGCGACGGCCTGCGTCCGGGTTCGATCTACGACGCCAACGACGAAGCCCAGCTGGGCGAGCTGAAGACCCTGGGCGAACTGACCCAGATCGCCTGGAAGCACGACGTGCAGGTGATGATCGAAGGCCCAGGCCACGTGCCCATGCAGCTGATCAAGGAAAACATGGACTTGCAGCTGGACCAGTGCGGCGAAGCGCCGTTCTACACGCTGGGACCCCTGACCACCGATATCGCGCCTGGCTACGACCACATCACTTCCGGCATCGGCGCGGCCCTGATCGGCTGGTACGGCACGGCGATGCTGTGCTACGTCACGCCGAAGGAGCATCTGGGCTTGCCGAACAAGGCCGACGTCAAGGACGGCATCATCACCTACAAGATCGCGGCGCATGCGGCCGACCTGGCGAAAGGCCATCCGGGCGCGCAAATCCGCGACAACGCCTTGTCCAAGGCGCGCTTCGAATTCCGCTGGGACGACCAGTTCAACATCGGCCTCGATCCCGACAAGGCGCGCGAATTCCACGACGAGACCCTGCCCAAGGAATCGGCCAAGGTGGCGCATTTCTGCTCGATGTGCGGACCGCATTTCTGCTCGATGAAGATCACCCAGGAAGTGCGCGAATACGCGGCGGCGCAGGGCGTGTCGGACGCCGCCGCGCTAAAGCAGGGGATGGAAGTGAAAGCCATTGAATTCGTCAAGAACGGCGCCGAGTTGTATCGCAAGGTGTGAGGCCGCGATGCTGGATATTTATCTGAACGGCGAACCGCACCTGGTGCCGGACCGGCACACGCTGCTCGAGCTGATCGCCGCGCTGGACCTGGAAAACCAGGCCCTGGCGCTGGCCGTCAACCGCAACGTGGTGCCGCGCCAGCGCTGGGCGGAACACCTGCTGCGGCAGGAAGATAAAGTCGATATCGTCCGCGCAATAGGCGGCGGCTGACACTGAAAGGAAAAGACATGAGTACCGAAAACCAGGATTTGCTGACCATCGCCGGCAAGAGCTACCGATCGCGCCTGCTGGTCGGCAGCGGCAAGTACCGCGACCTGCCGCAGACGCGCGAAGCCACCGACGCCGCCGGCGCCGAGATCATCACCGTGGCTATCCGCCGCGTCAACATCGGCCAGGATCCGAAGGCGCCCAGCCTGCTGGACTTCCTGCCGCCGTCGCAGTACACGATCTTGCCGAACACTGCCGGCTGCTATAACGCCGCCGACGCGGTCTACACGCTGCAGATGGCGCGCGAACTGTTGAACGGCCACAAGCTGGTCAAACTGGAAGTGCTGGGCGATGAAAAGACCCTGTTCCCGCACATGCCGGAAACCCTGAAGGCCGCCGAGACCCTGGTCAAGGACGGCTTCGACGTGATGGTCTATTGCAGCGACGATCCGATCCAGGCCAAAATCCTCGAGGAGATCGGCTGCGTCGCGGTGATGCCGCTGGCCTCGCTGATCGGCTCCGGCATGGGCATCCTGAACCCGTGGAACCTGTCGCTGATCATCGAGCAAGCCAAGGTGCCGGTGCTGGTCGACGCCGGCGTCGGCACGGCGTCGGACGCCGCCATCGCCATGGAACTCGGTTGCGACGGCGTGCTGATGAATACCGCCATCGCCGGCGCGCGCGAGCCGGTGCGCATGGCGCGGGCGATGCGCCTGGCGGTGCAGGCCGGCCGCGAAGCCTTCCTGGCCGGGCGCATGCCGCGCAAGTTCGCTGCCTCGCCGTCGTCGCCGATGGCCGGCCGGCTGGCTTGAACGGCGGCGTGTGACCCGCCATGACGAACCATGATGCGCCTGTGACGCTCACGCGTCCGACCGTGCTGGTGTTCGCCGGCGCCGATCCTTCGGGCGGCGCCGGCATCGCCGCCGACGTCCTGGCGATTGCTGCCCAGGGCGCGCACGCGCTGCCGGTCGTCACCGCGCTGACGGTACAGGACAACGACCGCGTGTTCGACGTGATGCCGGTGGCCGCCGACGTCGTGCTGCGCCAGGCGCGTGCGCTGATCGACAAGATGGCCATCGGCGCGGTCAAGATCGGCATCCCGGGCAGCCGCGCCAACGCCGAGGCCATCGCCGGCCTGATCGCCGAGTTGCGCCGCGGCCGGCCGCAACTGCCGGTGGTGCTCGACCCGGTGCTCGCCAGCGGCAATGGCGACGCCTTGTCGCGCGGCGACGCCGTCGCGGCGCTGGAATCGCTGCTGCCCCTGGTAACGCTGCTGGTGCCGAATTTGCCGGAAGCGCGCGCCCTCGGCGGCCTGGCGCAGGACGACGGCGATACCGACGAACAGGCGCGGCGCCTGCTGGCGCGCGGTTGCCGGCACGTGCTGATCACCGGCGGCCACGCCAGCGGCGCGACGGTGCTGAACCGCTGGTTCGGCCCGGACATGGCCTACGACTGGCGCTGGCCGCGCCTGCCCGGGACTTTCCACGGCAGCGGCTGCACCCTGGCCAGCGCCATCGCGGCGCGCCTGGCGCAGGGCGACTCGATGGCCCTGGCCTTGGGCAGCGCCCAGGCGTATTGCCACCAGGCGCTGACAGCCGCCTACGCGATCGCGCCGGGGCAGTTGATGCCGCGGCGTTGTTGATTTTTCGATGTCGCCAACCAGGAGTAATACACCATGACCATGCGCGGACTTTATCTCGTCACCCCCGACTGGGACGACACCGCCAAGCTGCTGGCCGTCACCGAACAGGCGCTGGACGCCGGCCTCGCGCTGCTGCAATACCGCCACAAGCACGCCGATGAAGCCCAACGCCGCGAACAGGCCGGCGCCCTGCTGGCCTTGTGCCGCCGCTATGCCTGCCCATTCGTGATCAACGATTTCACCGAACTCTGCCTCGAACTGGGCGCCGACGGCGTCCACGTCGGCGGCACCGACGCCTCGGTGGCCGCGGTGCGCGCCTTGCTGGGGCCGGACAAGATCGTCGGCGCTTCCTGCTACGGCGACCTGGAACTGGCGCGCAAGTCACAGGCCGAGGGCGCCAGCTACGTCGCTTTCGGCGGCTTTTACCCGTCGCGCGTGAAAAAATATGCGGTGACGACGGCGCCGGCCATCGTCGCCGACGCCAAAACCGCCATCGCCCTGCCCAGCGTGGTGATCGGCGGCATGACGCCGGAAAACGCCGCGCCGCTGGCCGCGCGCGGCGCCGACATGGTCGCCGCCATCAGCAGCGTCTACCTGGCCGACGATCCGGCGGCCCAGGTAAAACGCTTCCAGGCGCTGTTTAATTGACCGAAGGGCAAGGGCTATGCTGCGGCGGCAAGATCGGCCTTATAATGCGAGCCATACTTGTCTTGGATCCCGGTCAACATGAACCATCAAAACGCTGCGAAACGACATGTCCTGATCGTCGATGACGACCAACTGCTGGCGGCCTTCCTCGGCGAAGTCTTGCGCCACGCCGGCTACGAGACGACGGAAGCCGCGTCGGCCGAGGAAGCGCTGCAGCAAATCGCTTTGCGCGAACCCGACCTGGCGCTGCTGGATATCCAGATGTCCGGCATGAGCGGTCTCGAACTGGCCAGGCAGTTGCACGCCGAGACCACGGTGCCGTTCATGTTCCTGGCCGGCAGCGGCGACGCCGATTCCGGCAAGGAGGCCGCCTCCTATGGCGCCGTCGGCTACCTGGTCAAGCCGGTCGACGAAGCGCGCCTGATGCCGGCTTTCGAGGCGGCCCTGGCGCGCGCCGACGAGATCCGCCAGTTGCGCCGCACCGAGGTCAACCTGAACGCGGCGCTGGCCGCCGGGCGCGAAACCAGCTTGGCCGTCGGCCTGCTGATGAGCAAATTCCAGACCGACCGCAACACTGCCTTCGAAGTGCTGCGCGACCATGCCCGTTCCAGCCGACGCAAAATCAATGAAATCG
>DASYLQ010000589.1:0-13840 GCA_036009485.1 Janthinobacterium sp. | reverse complement strand
CCTTGTGGAATTCCATAATCTCGGTGTCAAGTAATGTGTCGCTCATCAATATCCTGCCATGATTTTGTTGTACTGATTTGCGACATACTACTCCAAATATGACCGATTGACGCGCTGCACCAAAATAGTTCACATTCTGTTGTGAGTCCACAACGACGTCTAGTGGAAAACGACCCGCAGTCATTGACGCGGGCCGTTTTTTGATACCGACTTTACTGCCGCCGCGAGCTTACTTCATTCGCATTTCACTCTGAAGCCGGAGTCAGGCGCGCTGGCCGACCCAGGCCGCAACGCTTTCCAGGGCTTGCGCCAGGCCGCTGGGATCGGTCCCGCCGGCCTGCGCCATATCGGGGCGTCCGCCGCCTTTTCCGCCCACTTGTTGTGCAACGAAGTTGACCAGCTCGCCCGCCTTGACCTTGGCCGTGGCGTCCGCCGTCACGCCGGCGATCAGGCTGACCTTGCCGTCGGCGACGCTGGCCAGCACGATGGCGGCCGTCTTCAGCTTGTCCTTCAGCTTGTCCATGGTCTCGCGCAGGCGCGCCACGTCGGCGCCTTCCAGCGTTGCCGCCAAGACCTTGATGCCGTTGACGTCGATGGCCTGGGTCAGCAGCTCGTCGCCCTGCCCTGCCGCCAGTTTCGACTTCAGCGCCGCCAATTCCTTTTCCAGCGCCTTGACGTGATCCTGCACCTGGCCGATGCGCACGGTCAGCTCTTCCGGATTCGATTTCAGCGCCGCCGACGCTTCCAGCAGGCGGCGGTTGAGCGATTGCACCAGCGCCAGCGCGCCTTCGCCGGTGACGGCTTCGACGCGGCGGATGCCGGCCGCCACGCCGCCTTCGGCGATGATCTTGAACAGGCCGATGTCGCCGGTGCGCTGGACATGCACACCGCCGCACAGCTCTTTCGAGGTGCCGATGTCGAGCACGCGCACTTCGTCGCCGTACTTTTCGCCGAACAGCGCCATCGCGCCGTGCTTGACGGCGTCGTCGAAGGACATGTGCTGCGCCTTGGTGGCGTGGTTTTCCAGGATTTCCTTATTGACGATGGCTTCGACCCGGGCGATCTGCTCGGCCGTCAGCGGCGCGTTGTGGCTGAAGTCGAAACGGGTCTTGTCCGGATCGACCAGTGAGCCTTTTTGCGCCACATGGCCGCCCAGCACTTCGCGCAGGGCCTTGTGCATCAGGTGGGTCGCCGAGTGGTTGCGGATGGTGCGGCCGCGCTTGACCTGGTCCACCTCGGCCGAGACGGCGTCGCCCACTTTCAGCGTCCCCTGCACCAGCACGCCGTGCTGGCCGAAGACGTCGGCCTGGATCTTCAGCGTGTCTTCCACTTCGAACAAGCCATGCGCCCCCTTGATCGCGCCCTGGTCGCCCACCTGGCCGCCGGATTCGGCATAGAAGGGCGTGGTGTCGAGCACCACGATGCCCTGCTCGCCGGCCTTCAGCTGCGGCACCGAAGCGCCGTTGGCGTACAGCGCGATGACCTTGCTGTTCAAGGCCAGGCTGTCGTAGCCGACAAACGTCGTCTTGGCGCCGCTGTATTCGACGCCGGCGGCCATCTTGAATTTGCCGGCGGCGCGGGCGGTTTTCTTTTGCTGTTCCATGGCCGCGTTGAAGCCCGCCTCGTCCAGCGTCACATTGCGTTCGCGGCAGATGTCGGCGGTCAGGTCGAGCGGGAAGCCATAGGTGTCGTACAAGGTGAAGGCGGTGGCGCCGTCGAGGTTCTTGGCATCCCTGGCCAGTTGCGCCTCGAGGATCTTCATGCCGTTTTCCAGCGTCTCGCCGAAGCGCTCCTCTTCCTGCTTGAGCACCTGCGCGACGCGCGCCTGCGCTTCGCCCAGCTCGGGATAGGCGGCGCCCATCTCGGTGTTCAGGTCGGCCACCAGCTTGTAGAAGAAGGGCTTGGTCTGGCCCAGCTTGTGGCCGTGGCGCAGGGCGCGGCGGATGATGCGGCGCAGGACGTAGCCATGGCCTTCCGAGCCGGGGATGATGCCGTCGACGATGAGGAAGGAAGCGGCGCGGATATGGTCGGCGATCACGCGCAGCGACTTGCTTTCCAGGTCGGCGGCGCCGGTTTCGCGCGCGGCCGCCTTGATCAGGTTCTGGAACAGGTCGATCTCGTAATTGCTGTGGACATGCTGCAGCACGGCGGCCAGGCGCTCCAGGCCCATGCCGGTGTCGACGCAGGGCTTGGGCAGGCGCGGCATATTGCCCTGCTCGTCGCGGTTGAACTGCATGAACACCAGGTTCCAGATCTCGATGAAACGGTCGCCGTCTTCTTCCGGGCTGCCCGGCGGGCCGCCCCAGATTTCCGCACCGTGGTCGTAAAAAATCTCGGTGCACGGGCCGCAAGGGCCGGTGTCGGCCATTTGCCAGAAATTGTCGGAGGCGTAGCGCGCACCCTTGTTGTCGCCGATGCGGATGATGCGCTCGACCGGCACGCCGATCTCCTTGGCCCAGATGTCGTAGGCTTCGTCATCCTCGAAATACACGGTGACGGTCAGTTTTTCCTTGGGCAGCTTGTAGACTTCGGTCAGCAATTCCCAGGCGAAGTGGATGGCGTCGCGCTTGAAATAATCGCCGAAACTGAAATTGCCCAGCATTTCGAAAAAGGTATGGTGGCGCGCCGTGTAACCGACGTTTTCCAGGTCGTTGTGCTTGCCGCCGGCGCGCACGCAGCGCTGCACCGACGTGGCGCGCGAATACGGGCGCGAGTCGAGGCCGAGAAACACGTCCTTGAATTGCACCATGCCGCTGTTGGTCAACAACATGGTCGGGTCGTTACCCGGCACCAGCGGACTGGAACGGACGATGGAATGCCCTTTGGATTCGAAAAACTTGAGGAATTTGTCGCGGATTTCAGATGATTTCATGTTTTCTTGGCAATTGTGGCGGCAGCTTGAAAGCGACGATTATACGTGATAAGCGTGCCTGAAATAGTGCGGCGGCGGGGGCCCGCCCGCATGCGGAAATGCAGCTCAGGCGAAGGCCGGGCCGATCAGGTCGATGCGGTCGGTGCAAAAGCCGTCCACGCCCCAGCCCAGGATTTCGCGCGCCCGCGCCGCATCGTTGACGGTGTAGCAAAACAGGCCCGGGCCGGCCCGCTTCACCGCCGCGGCCAGCGCCGGCGTCAGGTGCTTGTGGTTGGTGTGCAGCGCCACCGCGCCCAGGCTGCGCAGTTGCGCTTCCCAGTCGGCCGGGATCTTGTCGACCAGTAAACCACGCGGCAAGTCCGGCGCGGCATCGCGCGCGGCGGCCAGCGCAGCAAAGCTGAACGAGGACAGCAAGGGCATGCGCGGGATGTCGCCGGCCGCGATCTCGGCGTCGAAACAGGCGCGCGCCGCCGCAGCCACGGTCTGCCCGGTGGCCGCGTCGAAGCCGGGCGCCGGCTTGATTTCGATATTCATCCAGATGCGCTGCGACTTGCAGTAGTCGGCGAAGCGGCTGAAGAGCGGCACCGTCTCGCCGGCGAACCCGGCGCCGAACCAGCTGCCGGCGTCCATCGCCGCCAGTTCGGCCGCCGTGTAGTCGCAGACATTGCCGCTGCCGTTCACGGTGCGGCCCAGGCAGGGATCGTGCATCACCACGGCGACGCCGTCGCCGGCCAGCATGACGTCGAATTCGACGGCGCGAAAGCCGTAGGCCAGGCCGCAGCGCAAGCCGGCGAAGGTGTTTTCCGGCGCCAGCGTGCCGCCGCCGCGGTGCGCGACAATTTTAGGATAGGGCCACATACGACTCCGTTCGGTGAATGCCGCCTAGTCTACGTCAGTTTGACCTCGATCTCGTCGTAGCGGCGGATCTTGTACACCGCGACCGACACCAGCCAGCTGGCGATGAACAGGCCGATGATGCCGTAGCCGAGCAGGCCAAAGTTGTCGTTCAGCCGGCCGATGCCGTCCCAGAAGCGCCCTTCCAGCGCCAGTTTTTCGCGCAACAGGCCCAGCGTTTCGACGCCGGCGATGCCGGCCGCGACGACCACCGACACCAGCGTGATCGTCATGTTGTAGAACAGCTTGCGGATCGGTTTCGTGAAGGCCCAGCCATAGGCGCCCAGCATCAGCGCGCCGTCGGTAGTGTCGACCAGCGACATGCCGGCGGTAAACAGCGCCGGAAATACCATGATGCTCCAGAACGGCATGCCCTTGGCCGCTTCGGCGGCGGAGATGCCGAACAGCGCCACTTCGGTGGCCGTGTCGAAGCCGAGGCCGAACAACAAGCCCATCGGGAACATATGCCAGCTGCGCGTGGCGATGCGGAACAGCGGGCGGAACAGGCGGGCCAGGAAACCGCGCCCGTTCAGCAGCAGGTCGAGGTCGTACTCGCGCAGCACTTCGCCGCGGCGCACGGCGCTGAAGGTGCGGCAGACCGAGATCAGGATCATCAGGTTGAAGCCGGCCAGCAAGAACAGGTACAGGGCCGAGATGCTGGTGCCGACCAGGCCGCCGATGCTTTTCAGGTCGGAGAAATGCGACTGCAAGAGCAGCGCCGCGACGCCGATCCCGACCGACAGCAAGGTCACCACGGTGGAATGGCCGAGGGAGAAAAAGAAGCCGACGGTGATCGGCCGCTTACCTTCCTGCATCAGCTTGCGCGTGACGTTGTCGATGGCGGCGATATGGTCGGCGTCGACCGCATGGCGCAGGCCGAGGGAATAGGCCAGCACGGCGGAGGCCAGCAACACCGGTTGCCGATGGAAGGCCAGCGCGGCCCAGATCCAGGCGCCGCCGTTGGCGGCGATGAGCAAGGCATACAAAGTGCAGACCTTGCGCCGCAAGTCCGTGCCCTGGTCGTTGAAAACGCTGCGGAGGAATCGGAACATGAATAGCCTGGAGAGGAAGGCTGGATTATGCCGCCGGCTGCGCCGGCGCCCGGGCGCCGACCTCGCGCAGCGTCTGCAGCAGCGGTTCCAGTTCGCCGGGCTGCAGCAGGCTGTGGCGCTCCAGCACCTTGATCAGCGCCGTCGTGTAGCAGGCGTAATAGTCCCACGGGGTCTGGCTACCGCCGCAGGCGCCGGCTTCCCATGCGGCGATGGCGGCGATCAGTTCCTGGCGGAAGTCTTCCCACTCAAAATGACCGTCGCGCGACAGCGCCATCGCCATGCCGTACACCGTGCGCTGCCAGTCTTCGCTGAAATACAGCTTGCCCTGGCTGCGCGGCGGCGAATCGGGCTGGCACAGCATCTGCGCCGCCGCGTATTCCTCGAAATGGATGAACATGGCGTTCTCCTTTCGCGGCGGCTCAGGCCGCGGCCGGCAACTGCGCCAGCGCCACGCCCATCATCGCTTCCGGCGTCACCAGCGCGGCCAGCTCCTCCTCGCTCAAATGGCCGGAATTGGCCGGGCGTTCAGGGATCACGAACCAGCGGATCTGCGCGCTGCTGTCCCATACCTTGACTTCGACGCCGGCGTCGACCGGCACGCCGAATTCGCGCAATACCGCGCGCGGTTCGCGCACGCCGCGGGCGCGGAACACGGGGTCCTTGTACCAGTACGGCGGCAAGCCCAGCACCGGCCAGGGATAGCAGGAGCACAGCGTGCAAATCACCAGGTTGTGCACCGAGGCGCTGTTCGCCACCGCCTTCATGTGCTCGCCCTCGGCGCCGTCCATGCCGAGCGGGAAATTGAGTTCGGCGATGGCTTTCGGCGTATCGTCGATCAGGCGCTGCTTGTAGGCCGGGTCGCTCCAGGCGCGGGCGACGATGCGGGCGCCGTTGAACGGCCCGGCCACGGTTTCGAAGTGGGCCAGCACGGTGTCCACCGAGTCGCTGCCAAGCACGCCTTTGCTGATCAACAGCGTTTCGAGCGCGCGCACCTTGGCCGCGCTGGACGCTTCGCGGTCGTCGTCATAGTTAAATAAAGAGCTCATGGTTGTCCTTCCGGGATGTGATTAAGAGGCTGCCTCAAGGCTGCAGGTAGACGTCGAACAGGTCGGCGTAGATCGTCGTATTCGGTTCGCACATGGCGGCGCCCCAGATATCGGCGGCGTCGAAGCTGACGCAGTACACCCGCAACGGGCCGTCCAGGCCATCCGGACCCGTCGAGACGAAATACTCGAAGGCGCCCTCGTAGACCTCGGTGACCACGCCTTTTTTATTCCGCAGATAGCCAGGCAAACGGGTGTGATCGGCGGCGGCGGGATCGGCCACGACGACCGTGTCGCCGACGGCGAAGCGCGGCGCGGCGGTCGCCGGACGAAGGCCGGAATCGCCGCGGTTCAGGTATTCGGTGATCTGCTTTTTCAGCGTCGGATTCGGCAGCTGCGGCAAGGGCGCATCCGGCTGGCCGCGGTAGTGCGCAGTCAGGCGCTCCAGTTCGTCGGCCGCCACGTAGCCGCGGTCGACAAACATTTGGCTGATCCCCATCAGCCATTTTTCATAATAGCGGTACTTGAAATACTCGAAGGGTTGCATGGCTTCGGCGCCGGTGCGCAGCGAAGCCCAGGTCCAGGTTTCCTTGAACGTGGTGGGCAGGCCGGCCACCGGGTAGCGCGGCAGCGCGTCGCCGAGGTGGGTGCTTTCGGCCATCATCACGGTATGGATGCCGAAGATGCGCTTTTCCCATTCCTGCACGAAGACGCGGGTTTCCAGGTTGACCGGGCCGAGGTTTTCCAGGCCCCCGAGGGAGTGTTGTAGTTTCATGTCGAGCTCCAGAGATAGCTGTCGCGCCGGTTCAGGCGACGCAGCTTAAAAAACCTTGTTGCAAGGCGGCCGCGTCGAGATCGCGGCCGATAAAGACGAAGCGGCTTTCGCGCGCTTCGCCGTCGCTCCAGCGCCGTCCGGGCCTGGCGTCGAGCAGCATGTGCACGCTGTGGCAGTAGAACTGGCGCGCCTCGCCGCGGAAATTGAGTACGCCCTTCATGCGCAGCAGTTGTTCGCCCTGCTGCTGCACCAGGCGGTTGATCCAGCTGTTGAAGCGCTCGGGGTCGAGGGCGTCCGCAGTGATGACGGAGCACGAGGTAATCGATTCATCGTGCTCGTGATCGTGTTCTTCCTCGAGGATGCCGGGTTCGATGGCGAGCAGGTTGGGCAGCGAAAAACGCTGGACGCCGAGCAGCGCGCCGGGCGCCACTTGTGCTTGATCGGTGGCGATGAAGACGGCGCCGGGATTGAGCTTGCGCAGTTCGCGCTCGACGGCGCCGCGCTGGACATTATCGAGCAGCGCCACCTTGTTCAGGACGACCACGTCGGCGAAGACGATTTGTTCGCGCACGATCTCATCGCCGAGCTGGCCGCGGATGTGGAAGGCGTCGGCCACGGTCACCACCGATTCCAGCTCGACGCGTCCGAGCAGGTCGGCGTCGGCGAGGAAGGTTTGCAGCACCGGCGCCGGGTCGGCCATGCCGGAGGTTTCGATGATCAGGCGGTCGATCCGCATGTCGCTGCGCGCCAGCAGCTCCTTGACGCCCAGCACCAGGTCGGTGCGCACCGTGCAGCATACGCAGCCGTTGCGGATCTCGATCACCGCCTCGTCGTTGGCGACGATCAGCTGGCCATCCACGCCGACCTCGCCGAATTCATTGACGACGATGCCGATGCGGGCATCGCCGTGCTGGCCCAGCAAATGATTGACCAGCGTGGTCTTGCCGGCGCCGAGAAAACCGGAAATGACGGTGGCCGGGATTTTTCGCTGCATCATGAATACGCTTTCATACACTACACTCCATAAAAAAACCTTTACCATCCTGATGGACGAGGGCGAACGCGCCGTCCGGCCTGGGCTGCGCAAGCCATGGGTTTCGGAAATTCTATGCGCAAACGCGGGCGCTGTTGCAGGCGTGGCCGAAAATAGTGTTGAAGCCGCCATAATCGTTCTTTTTATGGCTTAAATTCAACTTATGAACAATTGCAGCCAAAGTACAACGAGGCCCATCTGGGCCTGATGTCGGTATGGATGGGGAAACGCCTGAAATACAGGCTGAAATACAGCCTGAGATACATCAAGATGCCCGGCAAAAACGGGCTGGAAGCGGGCTGGAAGCGGCCGAGGGACTGGCCGAGGAAGTGGCGGAAAGCTGGCCCTGTCCAGCCGAGGTGCCGGACAAGCTGGCGCAATTGCCCGGGCAACTACAGGGCTGCCTGGAAGCGATGGAAGGCAAGGCGCCCCTTGTACGCCCGCCTGTTCCGCCAGATGTAAGCGGATTCCCCGTCAATGCAACTGATGCTTTAAATCCGACAATTCATCATGCATGCGATTGACCGCGCTTTTCATGTGCGGCGTTACCTGCGCGCCGCTGCGGCACACCTGCCTGGCGCGGTCGCCGAGGTTTTCCAGGTCGTCCACCATCTTGCGGATGCGCTCTTCATCCTGCGACTCCAGCACTGCCTTCGCCTGGTCCGATTGCTTGTCCATGCGCTGTATGCAATCGCGCAATTCGCCGGGAACGTCGCGGTCGGCGGAACAGGCTTGCGCCGCCTGGCCGATGGCTTGTTCGATGGCCCTGAAACGCCGCTCGATTTCATTTGTCTGCATCATGCTTCTTCCTCTCCATGAATAGTCGGGCGCGGAAAACGCGCCATCCGGTTTGGAGTGGGATCACCGGCTAAAGTTGCGGCCGGCCGGCTCGACTTGGCCCGCCTTTGCGCGGACACAAACGGCTCACAGCGAGTCGATCAGGCGGGCGCCGCGGCCGGTTCGCGCTGGCCCAGCGGCAGCAAATGACGCAGGCGCAAGCCTATCATCAGCGCCAAGGCGAGAAAGACGATCAGGATCCCGACCACGCTGCTCCAGCCGCCGTGGTTCATCATCAGACCGGACAGCGAACCGACCAGGCTGGAACCGAGGTAATAAAAAAACAGGTACAGCGCCGACGCCAGCGCCTGCGGGGCGCGGGCGCGGCGTCCGACCCAGCTGCTGGCGATCGAATGCGAGGCAAAGAAGCCGAAGGTCGTGATGGCGATGCCCAGCGTGATCAGCAGCAGGGAATTGAGCAGGGTTAGCAGCAAGCCGGCCGGCAGCAGCAGGATCACCATCCACAGCACGCCGCGCCGCCCCAGCCGGTCGACCAGGCGGCCGGCCCAGACGGAACTGAAAATGCCGATCAGGTAGAGAATCGAAATCAGCCCGGCCGTGCTTTGGCGCAGGCTGAACGGCGCCGCCATCAAGCGATAACCGATGTAGTTGTACATGCTGACAAAGCAGCCCAGCAACAGGAAAGCCAGGCAAAACAACCACGGCAGGCCGGCATCGGAAAAGTGCTGACGCAAGCCGGCCGGGAGTCCGCTCCAGCTATTATTGGTGGGAATAAAGTTGCGCGAACGGGGCAGGCTGCGCCAAAACTCGAGGGCCGAGCAAATGCCGAGGACGCCGATGACCCCGAGCGCAATGCGCCAGGAAAAGAAATCGCTGAGCATCGATACCACGATACGCCCCAGCATGCCGCCGAAGGCGCTACCGCCGATGTACAGCCCCATCGACAAGCCCAGCGAAGGCGGATCGATTTCCTCGCTGAGGTAAGCCATGGCGACAGCCGGCATGCCGCCCAGGGCAAAGCCGAGGGCTGCGCGCAAGAGCAACAGTTGTGGATAATTTTGCGCAAAGGCGCACAGCACGGTCATCACGGCGGCGATCATCATCGCGGCCAGCATCAGCGGCTTGCGGCCGAGGCGATCGGAAACGGCGCTCGTCAATAACAGGGAAATTGCCAGCGCGGCGGTGGACACCGACAGCGTCCAACTGCTCTGCGCCGGAGTGAGCGCAAACTCGTGCGACAGCACCGGCAAGAGCGGCTGTACGCAATACAACAAGGCAAAGGTGGAAAAACCGCCGAAAAACAGGGCGCGATTGCTGCGCTTGAACTCCGGCGTGCCGGCGCTGAGCGCCTGGCGCGCGGCCGGGGTAACAGCAGGGATAGCGTCGGGCATGGTGCATCACAGTAAAAGACGATGTCTCATCATAGGATTGCACATTCATATCGTCCAATATATATTTAAAACGTTTCTCATACTTTAAACAGATAACAGACCATGGAATTGCGCCACCTGCGTTACTTTGTCGCCGTCGCCGAAGAGCTGCATTTCACGCGAGCGGCGCAGCGCCTGCATATCGGCCAGCCGCCGCTGAGCCAGCAAATCCAGGCGCTGGAGCTGGAGCTGGGGGCGCAGTTGTTTGAGCGCAGCAAGCGCTGGGTGCGCCTGACGGAAGCGGGCCGCCTGTTCCTGGCCGACGCCAGGCGTATCCTGGCGCTGGCGGAACAGGCCGGCGAAACGGCGCGGCGGGCGCAGCGCGGCGAAACCGGGGAATTGCGCATCGGCTTCACCTTTTCGACGCCGTTCACGCCCTTGTTCGCCGCCGTGATCAACCGCTACCGCGAAAAATTCCCGGCCGTGACGCTGACCCTGCATGAAATGGCTACCCTGCACCAGATCGAGGCGATCGCCCAAAGGAGCATGGACCTGGGCCTGGTGCGTCCGCCCGAGGAAGCGATCCCCGACAGCGTCAGCCTGACCACCTTGCGCCAGGACCCGCTGCTGCTGGTGCTGCCGATCGGCCATCCGCTGGCCGGCCGGCACCAGATCTGGCTGAAGGAATTGGCCGGATCGGCCTTCGTCATGTATCCGAAAGACGCCGGCACCGGCTTGCAACCGCAAGTGCTGCGGCTGTGCCGGGCGGCGGGATTTACGCCGCACATCGCCCAGGAAGCCAACGAGGCGTCGACCATCATCGGCCTGGTGGCGGCGGGATGCGGGATTTCAGTATTGCCGGGATCGTTCGACACGATCCGCATGGAAGGTGTGTGCTACCGGCCGATTGCCGATCCGGCAGCCACCACGACCTTGTTCCTGGCCCGGCGCAAGGATGAGCGCTCGCCGCTGATCGAAGCCTTCGTCAGGCTGGCAACCGAAGCGGCGGCGCCTGGCCAGGGATGGCCAGAGGGAAAGGACGGCTAGGAGTAATCCGCGTCGAGCTCGGAACCGGCATAGTTTTCCAATTCCTCGAACAGCTTTTTCATGCCGGTGCGGCCGGGGATATGCTGCAGCACCGTGCAACTCTTGCGGTAAGCGGCGATACGGTCGAGCAGCACTTGATGGTGCTGCACCGGCACCCTGGCCACCAGCGCCGCCCAGCCCGCGTCGAAATCCGGCTTGCTCTTGCGCACAGCCTTGACGAAGCGCTCGAAATCCTTTTGCCCCGTGCGCGCGACGATCTTGCCGCCGCCTTCGACGGCGAAGATGACGGCCAGCGCAATCACGCCTTCGGCATTCAAGTCGGCATCGCTGACCGGGCCGGCATCGTTATGCCGGCGCAGCCAGTTGGCCAGGCGCACGATCGCTTGCACTTCCTTGCGTTGCCTGAGCTGTTCCTCGTATTTGTCCGGCCCGCTCCAGTTCTGGTTCGGGTCGGCGCTGCAAATGTCGACGAACAAGTCGCGCAGGCGGCGCTGCAGGTAGACCGGGTCTTGGTCGTATTCGCCGACCAGGGCGTCTTCCGGCAGCAGGGACAGTTCGCGGATCAGGCGGAAACCAGCCTGGAAGGCGTGCTCGGCGCCGTGTTCGACGAGGAAGTCGAGCGCCGCCTGGTCGCCCTCATGCATCAGCACATATTCCAGGCCCAGCGAAACGCCGCCCACCGTCAGGTATAGCGCCTTTTGGATGCCCTCGGCCGTGCGTTCATTGGTGAATTTTTCCGCCACCATGGCCGTGATGCCGGTCAGCTCATCGGCCAGACCGACGGCGGCGTCCGCACGCTCATCGCCGGCCAGTAATTTAATCGCGCGCACCAGGCGCGGCAGGTTCTCTACAACAATTGCTGGCAGCATTCGTTATTCCTTAAAGTGCTGCATCAAGAGAAGATATTCGTACCCATGCTGCGGCGGGCGCCGGGCTTGGCCGTGGTGCTGCGCGAGGTCGGCACTTGCTTGCGCAGGCGGTACAGCAATTCCTTGGTGCTGCGCTGCAGTACCTGCGGTTCTTCCTCGTCTGGATCGTCGCTGAACTCGGCGTCGACCAGGTCGCCGCTGTGGCGGAAATCCGGGAACAGTTCAAACAGCGAGCGATCCCAGCCGTCTTCGGTGGCTTGCGCCAGTTCGATCGCCAGCGGCACGACGTCGTTGTCGGACGAAGTCTGGCCGGTGATGTAGGGCCCCTTGACCAGGATTTCGCCGGCGACTTCGAGGATTTCCTTCGGTGCCATCGAAAACAGGATGGCGAAGGCGGTGATGCCGTGGTCCGCATTCGCCACCGCCTGCAGCAATGCGCGGCGGCGCTCGACGTCGTCGGTAGCGAACAGCACGCCGTGCATATGGGCGAACAGCGCCTCGGCGATGCGTTCCGGATCATCCTCGATCTGGTCGTCGCTCCAGGTGGCGGCGATGAAGGCCAGGCTGTCGGCCCAGGCCTTGGGCGGCACCAGCAAGGTCGCCAGCGACATCTTGCCGCCGTCGAAGCCGGCCAGGTGCAGCGCGGTCACTTGCGGCGGAATATTGTTGAGCACTTCCACCACGGCCAGGTCGCCGTGCTGGTCGGCGGCCTCGGAAAACGCCTGCTCGGCGTGGCCCAGCGAGCCGGCCAGCACCAGCTCGGTAACCTGCCTGGTCAGTGCAGGAAGATTGCTTTTCGTATCAGCCATGGTCATCTCCATCCTGGTCGAACATTTGCGCAAACTCATCGCTGACGTCGTCTTCGTCATGTACGTCGTCGCCGTCGTCGTCGCGGCCGAGCTGTTCCAGCGACTGGTCGTCGTCGTCCCACAGGCGCGGATTCTTGTACAGGAAAGCCGTGATGATGGCCTGGCGCGCCAGGTCAGGGCAATGCTCTTCGATCGCGGCGTACATCCTGGCCGCCTCTTCGCCAACGCAGGAGGCCATCGCGAACACCAGCGAGGGGTCGCCGAATTCGTATTCCTCGCTTTCGGCCAGCAAGCCTTTCGGATTGCTGAACTGGATGGCGTCGACCAGCGCAAAGCTGAGCATGTTGACGTCTTCGATGCCGCTGCCGCTGGCGTATTCGGTGACCAGGGCCTGAACCATGCTGTCATAGTTCTTGCGGTTCGGCGGATCGCCCAGGATGCCTTCGATCTGGCCGCCCAGCTCGCGCGACTGATAGGCAAACTCGGGGTGTACTTTTCTCATTTTCTTCTTTCCAGATGTAAAACGCGGCGCCAGGAATCAGTGGCGCCCGTTTTGCTAGTGATATGTGGCGGCCGGAGCCCTCCGCCTGGAATGGATCAGGCCGGCGGCAGGCTGCTGCCGTGCAGGTTGAACACCGAGCGCCACAGCGCATACGCTTCCGCTTCAGGGTCGATGATGATGCGGTGGTTCACGCTTTGATCGTACTCTGCGCGCTTGGCTGGATCGCCCAGGATTTCATAGGCCTTGGTGACGCTCTTGAAGCGCACCTCGGCGCCGGGGGCGGCATTGCGGTCGGGGTGGAAACGCATCGCCAGCGCGCGGTACACCTTCTTGATTTCCTCGTCCGTGGCATTCGGCGCGACGCCGAGGACATTGTATAAATTTTCCATGAGGAAACTCCGGCAAAGGCCAAAACAGTTAAGGGCGAATTATCCTACAGAAAAGAGCCGGGGAAATAAGAGCGAGAAATAATACGAGAAAATATAGGGAAAAATCCAGGCCAGGCGCAACATTTGGGGGAGAGCTCGGGCGAAATCAAGAGTTGATTTCGCCACATGACAAAACAATGGCATTGAAGCAGAGGGAAACTTAGTGGCCCCACCACGGGCCGCGCCAAGTCGATGCCGGGACCTGCGGCGGTTTCGGCGACGGCGTGCCGGGCTGCTTGTTGCCGGTCGGGACCGGCACAGTCGTGCCGGCCTTGGCCGTCAGGCGGGTATGCACCAGCAGATCGATGGGCGCTGGGTCTGGTGGCGTATCCGGTGGCGTATCTGGTG
>DASYLQ010000588.1:0-7036 GCA_036009485.1 Janthinobacterium sp. | reverse complement strand
AGAAGGCGCATGCTTGAAGTCAGCGGTATCAAAGTGCGCTACGGCAGTATCACGGCTTTGCAGGATGTCTCTTTTCGCGTCAATGAAGGCGAGATCGTTACCCTGATCGGCGCCAATGGCGCCGGCAAAACCACCAGCCTGCATACCATTTCCGGTCTGTTGCCGCTGTCCGGCGGCACTATTTCCTTCATGGGGAAAAAACTGGATGGCCGGACCCCGGAAGACATCGTGCGCATGGGGATAGCCCATTCGCCCGAGGGGCGGCGGGTGTTTTCCGGCATGTCGGTGCAGGAAAACCTGGAGATAGGCGCGACGCCCTGGCGCGGCCGCCGCGATGCCATCGATGACGACCTGGAGCGCGTCTATACGCTGTTTCCGCGTCTGGCCGAACGGCGTACCCAGCTTGCCTGGTCGATGTCGGGCGGCGAGCAGCAGATGCTTGCGGTGGGACGCGCCTTGATGGGGCGTCCGAAGCTGCTCCTGCTCGACGAGCCGTCGCTGGGATTGGCGCCTATCGTGGTCGAGCAATTGTTCGACAAGATCGTCAGCATCAACAAGCTCGGCGTGACGATTTTACTGGTGGAGCAAAACGCGGCGATGGCGCTGTCCGTCGCCACGCGCGGCTATTTGCTGGAAAACGGACGGGTGGTGCTCGAAGACGTCACCGAGCGCCTGACCGCGCACCCGCTGGTGAAGGAAGCCTATCTTGGCGGCTGAGCGCCGTCTGGGCACCTCGAAAAACCTACTGCGCAGCCCGCTCTCGCGTCTCTGTTGCTCACCGGCTCGGCGCCCCCGTACCTGCGTACGGTTGCGCTACTCAACGCGATATTGGCTTGCTCGCGACGGTTTTTCGAGGTGCCCGTCTTTTCCGATCTTTATTGCGATAACAAATGGAATATAAAATTTTTGAAGCAGGCAATGTATTGCTGCAATCCGGGCTGACCTGCCGCAGTGCGCAGCTCGCGTACCAGACTTATGGCCGCCTGAATGCCGCGCGCTCCAACGTCATCCTGTTCATGACGCCGTTCGGCGCCCAGCACACGGACATCGAGTGGATGATCGGCGCCGGCCGCGCCCTGGATCCCGAGCGGTATTTCATCGTCGTGCCTAACCTGTTTGGCAACGGGCTGTCGTCGTCGCCGAGTAGCGCGGCCGCGCCGAACACCGGCAGCCGCTGGACGCAGTTCACGATTGCCGACAACGTCCGGGTTCAGCGCCGGATGTTGCAGGAAACCTTGGGCGTGGAGCGCATCGCGCTGGCCTGCGGCTGGTCGATGGGCGGCATGCAGGCCTACCATTGGGCCGCGCTGTTTCCGTCCTGCGTAGAACGGCTCGCCGTGATTTGCGGCGCGGCGAAAACCTCGGCGCACAATCAAGTGTTTTTGGAAGGCGTGAAAGCGGCCCTCACTGCCGATGCGCATTACCAGGATGGCCGATTCGCCGGCTTTCCGGAGCGCGGCCTGCGTGCCATGGGGCGGGTGTATGCCAGTTGGGCGATGTCGCAGACGTTTTACCGTGACGAGCTGTGGCGGCAGACCGGCTGTTCCTCGGTGGAAGACTATGTGGTGACTATGTGGGAAGGCAATTTCCTGCGCCGCGATCCAGACAATCTGCTGGCCCATATCTGGACTTGGCAGCACGGCGACATCAGCGCCAACCCGCTGTACCAAGGCGACCTTGCGAAGGCGCTGGGCGCCATCACCGCCCGTTCGCTGATTATGCCCGGCGCCACCGATCTGTACTTCCAGGTCGAAGATAACCGGCGTGAAGTCGCGTGCATGCGGCATGCCGAGCTGCGCGTCATTCCTTCCGACTGGGGACACCGCGCGGGCATGCCCGCGCATAACCCGGACGATGCCCGGTTTATCGATGCCGCCCTTGCAGCGCTACTGAATGCGCCGGCGTGACACGGGGAGGCCGGGCATTCAATGTCCGCCGATTGGCGATGCGGTAAGCGGGCTCGGGTAGGTCGGGTGCAAATTGTCGCTGAGATAGTTTTCGAATTCGCCGGCAGAAAGCGGCCGGGCAAAGAGATAGCCCTGCGCTTCGTCGCAGCGGAACATGCGCAGGTCATCCAGGGCCTGCTGGTACTCGACGCCCTCGGCAACCGTGCGCAGGCTTAGGCTCCTTGCCATCTGGATAATGGCGCGGACGATGGCGGCATCCTCCGGGTCGGTCGCCAGGTCGCGAATAAAGGATTGGTCGATCTTGAGCTTGTCGACGGCAAAACGTTTCAGGTAGGACAGGCTCGAATAGCCGGTGCCGAAGTCGTCGATCGACAGTTTCACCCCCAGCAGCTTCAAGCGCTTGACGGTCGACAGCACGCTCTCGCTGTTCTTGATCAGAATCGACTCCGTCAGTTCCAGTTCAAGCAGCGCGGGGTCGAGACCGGACTCCTGCAGCACGCTGATCACGGTCTGCTCCAGGTCGCCGCGCTTGAACTGTATGGCGGACAGGTTGACCGCCATGATAAGCTCAGGCAAGCCGGCCTTGCGCCACGCGGCAGCCTGGCGGCAGGCTTCGTGCAGCACCCATTCCCCGATCGACACGATCAGTCCGCTTTCTTCGGCGACCGGGATAAAACGGCCGGGAGCGACCATGCCGCTGCCCGGACGGTCCCAGCGGATCAGCGCTTCCGCACCGACGACGGCGCCGCTGACGAGGTCGATCTGAGGTTGGTAATGCAGCACGAACTCCTTGCGCTCGATGGCCCGTCGCAGGCCGCTGCGCATGGAAAGATTCTCGACCGCCTCCTCATTCATGTATTCGTCAAAGAAACAATAAGCGTTGCGGCCGGCATCCTTGGCGCGGTACATGGCCATGTCGGACTTCTTCAGCAGCGTGTCGAAGTCCTCGCCGTCATCCGGATAAAGCGCGACGCCGGCCGAGATCGAGGTTGAAATCTCGTGGCCGCCGCTATGGAAGGGCTCCTGCAGTCGCGCCATGATCTTGATCAGGACCGGCATGATCGCATCCTTGTCCGGCAGCGCAGGAAGCAAGACCAGGAATTCGTCGCCGCCCTGTCGGCTCACGGTATCGCTGTCGCGCAGACATTCACCTAGCCTCTGGGCAACGGCCGTGATCAGCAGGTCGCCGACCGAATGGCCGAGAGAGTCGTTGATCATCTTGAAGTTGTCGAGGTCCAGAAACAGCAGGGCCACCTTGCAACGCATGCGGCCGGCGGCCGTCGTGGCTTGGTGGAAGCGGTCCTGGAGCAGCAGCCGGTTCGGCAATTGAGTCAAGGCATCATGATAGGCGAGGAAGGCCAGTTGCCGCTCATTCGCCTTGCGCTCGGAAATGTCGGAGAAAACGCCCACGTAATGCGTCACCGCTGCCGCGCCGTCGAGCACGGTCGAGATGCACAGCCATCCGGGGTAAATTTCGCCATTCTTGCGGCAGTTCCAAATCTCGCCCTGCCATTGGCCCGAGCCGAGAATGGACGCCCACATGGCTTGATAGAACGCCGCATCATGCCGCCCGGAGCGCATCACCCGCGGCGTTTTCCCGGCGACCTCTTCGGCAGTGTATCCGCTCAGTTCCTTAAACGCCTGGTTGACAAACAGGATGCGTTCTGAGGCATCGGTGATGTAAATGCCCTCGCTGCTACTCTCGAACACCTTGGCCGAGAGGCGCAGGTGCTCTTCCTGCGATTTGATCAGGCTGATGTCGGTATAGCTGCCTAATACGCCGGCGATTTCCCCGCCCAGCCCGCGCAGCGGCACCTTGCTGGTAAGCAGCAATTTTTCCTTGCCATCGGCTGTCTTGAGCGGCTCCTCGAAATTCAGTTTAGGCGTGCCGGAATCGATCACCCTCCTGTCGTCCCCCCTGTAGTTGTGCGCATGGTCGGTAGGAAACAAGTCGAAATCGGTCTTGCCGATCAGCTCGGCAACCTGCTTTACTCCCGCATCGGCAAGAAACAGATTGTTGGCGCCAAGGTAGCGCGATTCCTGGTCCTTCCAAAAGATACGTACTGGAACGTTATCGAGCACCGATTGCAGCATGGCCCGGGAGGCGTCGCGTTCCTTGTTGGCATGTTGCAGCTGGAGAAAAGGATGGCGCACGCTACTGACGAAGATCGCGCGGTAGATAAAGACATAGGCCACGATTTTGTAGATATGGCCGAGCAGATTGAAAAAATCGGTGGTGTCCGAATACAGCGTGAAGCACAGCTCGCTCAAGATGGTGATCGCCGACGCCGCGAACAGGCTGACGACATCGTAGGACTGGGGCTGCCTGGTCTGGAGGTAAAAGCGAGAGGCGGAAACCAGCAGGATCAGGATGATGAAGAATTCGGCGGTAACCTTGAAAACAGTCAATCCCTCGCCCTGGATAAAGGTGCGCGGCCAAAGCGCTTGATGGAATAGACCCAGCCATAAAGCCAGGGCCGTGAAGCCGAGGCACAGCATCAAGACGCGATGGCGGGAGGCTGATTTGGACCAGGAGTGCCATCCACGCAAGGCCACGGTGAGCATTGTGGCCGCCGCCATGAAGCGCGCCGCGAGCCAGAAGTTGATCGCCTTTTCGAGGTGGGAAGGCGTGACGAAGTCCGGCATGCCGGGGAAGGACAGCATATGGGCGAAATCGAGCAGCCCGACAGCGAGAAAACCGCAAGCGAGTATCAGGATGTTGGAGGGGCGCTCAGGGCTGTAGGCATTCCAGGCGATGCCGAACGCCATGAACGAAACCGCGATGGCAAATGTCTCGCTCAAGCAGTGAATCCACAGCGGCATGGTGTCCGCCGTGTGCAGAATCTGCTGAAATGGTGATTGCCAGACCACAAGGAACAGGATGGTCAAGGCTGCAAGCAAGCAAAGCGTGCGTCGGAAGGGAGCATTCAAGTCTTCAGTACTCGTAAGGTTGGCCATGCAATGGGACACGGCAGGGGACACGGCAGCGCTTGAAGGCTGCGCTTCGGAATTTCTGACTTTCATATAGGACTGATTGCGACGTAGAAAGTTCTATCGCAAAGGTAACGATGAGGAGTATTTTTTAAGGGGCAAGGCGCTAAGGGATGTGCTCATGGCCTATATCTTCATTGCAAGCAAGCCGCCTCTCACGTACTATCGTCGTGATAGCACTAGCTCTTCACGCCATGGACAAAAATGCTTTCCTGCCGCCTGCGGCCAGGACGATACCGGACTGGGCCGGGCCGCGCCTGCTGGCCGGCCTGGTGCTGCTGGTCTGCCTGGTCCTGACCGCCGGGCTGTGGCATAACGCTGAGCAAAACGCGCAGCAAAGGATGCAGGCGGCTTTCGATTCCCGCGTGCACGTACTGGTGAATGCCATCGCCGCGCGCATGCAAACTTATATCCAGGTGCTGCATGGCGTGCAGGGTTTGTACGCCAGTTCCGAGTCGGTCGAGCGCGAGGAATTCCGCCGCTATTTCACCAGCCAGCAATTGCAGACCAACGTGCCCGGCGTGCGCGGCCTCGGCTACATGGAACTGGTGCCGCGCGCCCGCCTGGAAGCCCATGTCGCGCAACTGCGCCGCGCAGGGTTTGCCGACTACGCCGTCAGGCCGGCCGGCGAACGGGCGTGGTATGCGCCGATTGTCTACCTTGAACCTTTCACCGGCGGCAACCTGCGCGCCTTCGGCTACGATCCCTATTCCGAAGCGGTGCGCCGCGCCGCGCTGGAACAGGCGCGCGACTCGGGCCAGGCGGCCATGTCGGGCAAGATCCGCCTGGTACAGGATGACGAGAATGTGGTGCAATTCGGTTTCCTGATCGTGCTGCCGGTGTATGACAACGGCTTGCCCCACGACACTCTGGCGCAGCGCCGCGCGGCCATCCGCGGCTGGGTGTATGCGCCTTTCCGCACCGGCGATTTCATGGCCGGCCTCGGCAGTGAACAAGCGGCCAGGATGGATGTCGAGATCTACGACGGCGACAGGGTGAGCGAGGAAGCGCGCATGTTCGACAGCGCGGCCGGTCTGGCGCAACGCCTGCCCATGGGCAGCGAACAAAAGATCAGCATCGCCGGACGCCGCTGGACGGTGCTGATCGGCGCCCATCCGGGCCAGACCCTGGTCCAGCGGCCGCTGCTGATCGCCTGCTGCGGGTTGGCGATCAGTCTGGGCCTGGCGCTGCTGACCTGGCTGCTGGCGCGCAGCCGCCGCCGCGGTCTCGCCGCCTTGCATCAGGCGGGCTTGCTGGCGGCCCGGCTGAAGGAGGGGCAGGCGGACATGCAGGCGATGGCCGAGACGGCCCAGCGCAGCCAGGCCATGTTGCGCAGCATCCTCGATTCGACCATCGACGGCATCCTGGTCGATGGCGCCGACGATCGCATCCTGAGCCTCAACCGCTGCTTCAGCGAATTGTGGCAATTGCCCGCGACGCTGGACTGGCAGAGCGACAGCGGCGCCCTGTTCGCCCATGTCGACAGCTTGCTGGAACAGGCCGCGCCGCCGCGCCAGGCCCACGAACAGGCGTCGTTCACGCCCGGTACCGGCCAGCGCGAAGAGCGCAGCGTGCTGTACCTGAAAGACGGCCGGGTGATCGAACAAGTCATCCGCGGTCTGCAACTGGGCAATCATCCGGCGCGCTTATGGTCGTTTCGCGACATTACCGAGCGCAGCCATACCGAACAGCGCGAGCGCACCCGCCGCCAGGTGCTGGAATTGCTGGCCACCGGCGTCGCATTGCCGGCGGTGCTGGAAGCGGTGGTGCGCGGCGTCGAGGCGGGCAACCCCGCCATGATCTGCAGCATCTTGCTGCTGGAAGAGAAAAGCCGCTGCCTGCGCCTCGGCGCCGCGCCCGGTTTGCCAGACTTTTACAATGCCGCCATCGATGGCTTGCGCGTCAACGACGGTCCGGACGGCCCGGGCCAGGGATCCTGCGGCAGCGCCGTCGCCCGCGGCCGCCGCGTCATCGTCGAAGACATCCGCTCCGATCCCTTGTGGGCCGCTTTTCGCGACCTGGCCGCCAGCGCCCGGCTGGCTTCGTGCTGGTCGGAACCGATCCTCGGCAGCGCCGGCAAGGTGCTGGGCACCTTCGCCATCTACCACCGCCGCCCGCACCGGCCCAGCCCGGCGAAC
>DASYLQ010000587.1:0-1560 GCA_036009485.1 Janthinobacterium sp. | reverse complement strand
ATCGGCCACGGTGCAATGCGTCAAAACACGATTGACGCGCCACACGCTTGATGCAAGTCTCGAACGGCCAAGGATTTGCGAAGCTTTACAGCGTGTTAGTTCGCCTAAATAACGAACGACATGCATAATGAATCATCTGGGTTTGATCAGTTTCACGTCAGGAGAGATCGAATGTTCCGCACCTCGCGCTGGAGACATCAGGCATTCGCGTCGAACGTCACGCTGTCGGGGCTTGCGCTCGCGGCGGCGCTGGCGCTGTGCGCCCCAGCGGACGGCAAGACCATCACCGCGGTGATGCATTCCGATCTGCGCATCATCGATCCCGGCCTGACCACCGCCTATATCACGCGCGATCACGGCTATATGGTCTACGACACGCTGCTGGCCACCGATGCCAGTTTCAAGGTCCAGCCGCAGATGGCGGACTGGAAGGTCTCCGACGACAAGCTCACCTATACCTTCACGCTGCGCGACGGCCTGAAATGGCACGACGGCGCGCCGGTCACCGCGGAAGATTGCGTGGCCTCGCTGAAGCGCTGGGGCAAGAACGACGGCATGGGCCAGAAGCTGATGGATTTTACCGCCAGCCTGGAGGCCACCGACGACAAGACCATCACGCTGAAACTGAAAGAGCCCTACGGCCTGGTGCTGGAGTCGATCGGCAAGCCCTCGTCGCTGGTGCCGTTCATGATGCCGAAGCGGATGGCGGAAACCCCTCCCGGCCAGCAGATCAAGGAGCAGGTCGGATCGGGCCCGTTCAAGTTCGTGCAGGGCGAATTCCAGCCCGGCGTCAAGGCGGTCTATGAGAAGAACAAGGATTACGTTCCCCGCAAGGAAGCGCCGAGTTGGACCTCCGGCGGCAAGGTGGTGAAGGTCGATCGCGTCGAGTGGATCACGATGGCCGATGCCCAGACCGCGGTGAACGCGCTGCAGTCCGGCGACATCGATTTCATGGAGAACCCGTCCTGGGATATTTTGCCGGTCCTCAAGGCCAACCCCGATCTCAAGGTCGATGCGCTGGACAAGGTCGGTTTCCAGACCGTCGGGCGCATGAACTTCCTTCATCCCCCGTTCGATAACGTCAAGGTGCGCCGCGCCGCCTTCATGGCAATGAACCAGAAGGACGTGCTGGATGCGATGGTCGGCAATCCCGAATATTACAGGATATGCGGCGCGATCTTCGTCTGCGGCACGCCGCTTGCGACGGATGTCGGATCCGAATCGCTGGTAAAGGGCAATGGCATGGCGGAAGCCAAGAAGCTGCTCGCCGAATCCGGCTATGACGGCGCGCCGATCGTGATCATGGCGCCCGGCGATGTCGTGACCCTGAAAGCGCAGCCCGTCGTTGCGGCGCAGTTGTTGCGCGAGGCCGGGTTCAAGGTCGACCTGCAGGCCACCGACTGGCAGACCGTGGTCGCGCGCCGCGCCAGCCAGAAACCGCCGAAGGAGGGCGGCTGGAATATGTTCTTCACCAACTGGTCTGGCGCCGACGTAGGCAATCCCGTCGCCAACGTGTCGGTCGGCGGCAGGGGCACCAAGGGCGGCTGGTTCGGCTGGGCC
>DASYLQ010000586.1:0-1921 GCA_036009485.1 Janthinobacterium sp. | reverse complement strand
AGCGAGTAGAACTGGCCCTTCCTGCTGCCTGAAATAGTGAAATCCTTAAGCGTGTTCAGTGTGTTGCGGGACATGACCTCTCCTTGGTGGGTATCGTCTATTATTGATTGTTCAGCTTACAGGGGTATAACACAACGTATTCCTGCCGCCGTCAGCTCTTGTTCGGCGCGACATTCACGGCGGCGGCCGGGACTGCTGCCGGCGCCGTCTGCGCCGCGGTGGCCGGCTTCCTCTGTTCGGCATCCTTGCATTCGTTGGCCAGCTGGCGGTTCAGCTTCGAGTCGAGCAGCATGCCCTTGGCCGGGATGCCGATCCAGATCAGGCCGAACAACTTGTTTTCGAAGCGCTGGGCGCCGGTGCTGGTGCCGACCTGCGTCAGGCGATGCAGGCGCTTTTTCCAGCGCAGCGCGATATGCTCCTTGTCGTCGGCATTCGTATAGATCGTGATCTTGTTGCCAAGTTCACAGTCGAAGTCGGTGATGACCGAACCGGTGATATCCGGCTCGTCTTCCTGCGGTTCGGCTTCGACCGGCGGCTTGGCGGGCTTTTTGGCCTTCGCCTTGGCCGTCTTCTTGACTGGAGTGGTGGTGCTGTCGTCGGCGTGCGCGGCAGGAGCCAGGCACAGCGCCATGGCGGCCAGCGCCAGGCTGCAGCTAAGGGCTAGTTTGGAGAGGGACATCAGTTGCTTTCCAGTGGCGGGTCGTCGGGGCTGTTACTGCTGTTGGCCGGGCTCAATAGCGTCGCCACCGATTCCGGCAGGCTCAGGCCGGCCAGTTTGGCGCGCTGCAGAACGGTCCAATAGTAGCGGTAGCTGGCGCGGTCGTGCAAGCGGCCGTTCTGGGCGATCGGCCCCCATGCGGCCTGCGCCGCTTCGTGCAGGATATGCGCGGCCTCGTGGACTTCCGAAGCGCGCGGCGTGAAGGCCTTGATCACCGGCTTGATCTGGTCCGGATGGATGCTCCACATGCGCGTGTAGCCGAATTCGGCGGCGGCGCGCTGGGCGTCGTTGGCGACCACCGCGGTGTCCTTGATTTCGGTGGTGACGTTATGCGAGGGCACCTTGCCCCAGGCATGGCAGGCGGCGGCGATTTCCAGCTTGGCGCGCACCACCAGCGGGTGGACGAACTGGCCCGGCGTGCGCATGGCGTTGCCGGGAATGGCGCCGTAATGCGAGGAAACGAAATCCATGATGCCGAAGGACAGGCACTCGACCTGGGCCAGGGCGGCGATGGCGAACACTTCGTGCAGCGCGCCGTGGGTTTCGATCAGCACGTGCACCGGCAGGGCGTCGCGGCCGGCGCGCTGGGCGTGCTGGTTGATGATGTCGATGGCGCGCATGACGTCTTGCACGCCGTTCACCTTGGGAACCACCAGGTAGGCCAGGCGGGCCGCCGCGGCGGCGCAGATGATGGCCACGTCTTGCTCGAAAAACGCACTGTCGACATCGTGCACGCGGGCGCCGATGCGGTTGAACCGGTTGCCTTCGTCGAGCAGCAGGGCGGCGACCAGGCGCGCGTGGGCTTCCTCGCCGCCGGCGCTGGCGCCGTCTTCGCAGTCGAAGGTGATGTCGAACAGGGGGCCAAGCTCTTGTTGCAAGGCAATCGACTTGCGCATCAGCTTTTCGGAGCCGGCGTAGTGGTCGCAGGCCGGAAGCAGCGTCGGCTGGCGTTTGCCCTGGAATAAAACCTCGGATGGATGCATGCTTAAGGCATTCTGTAGGGTGGAATGGGGGAGCGCGGCAGCCGCGGCGGCGCTGGCGCCGGCTGCGGCATCGGCCATGGCGGCCGCGTTTGCATCGACAGCATCGACTGCGGCGCCGGTGTCGATATCCGCCGCGCCGCGCGCGCCGCGCCGCTCCGCCGTACGCCGGTCGGCTGGACGGCGCGCGCGGCGCGGCGCGGCTGGCGCTGGTTTATCCACG
>DASYLQ010000585.1:0-9523 GCA_036009485.1 Janthinobacterium sp. | reverse complement strand
GGCGTCCTGATGGGCACGGTCCAGGTTGCGCAAGGCGGCGTTGTCGTCATGGGCGCTAAAAAAATCCGCCGCCTGCGCCTTCATCACCAGCTTGATCGCCGCCGCATCGCTGACATCGTATTTTTCGGTGATCAAGGTCGTGACTTCGTCCAGGTATTCTTCGTACGTCATGGTATTCCTCTGCATTGAATGGATGCGGCCTGCATGGGCAACAGCTCTTGCTGCACGGCCGCGGACGCTATTTTAAAGCAGGCGCAAGCATGGCCAGCGCATCGGCCACACGGGCGTAGCGCAGCCGCACGCCCAGTTCAGTCTTGATGCGGCGGTTCGACATGCGCCGCGATTCCGACATAAACGACAGCAACATCGGCGTTACCGCCGCCTGCAAGGCGGCGCGCGGCAGCCGTGGCGGATGCGGCAAGGAGAAAGTATCGGCGACGGCGTCAAAATAGTCGGCCATCTTCAATTCGCTGTCATCGACGGCGTGATACACCCGGCCCGGCAAGCCGCGCTGCAGCGCGCGGAGGACGATCTGCGCCAGGTCGTCGGCGTGGATATGGTTGGTGTAGACATCGTCCTGCGCTTGCAGCGCCGGGGTGCCCTGCTCGAGGCGCTTCAGCGGCAGTCGCTCGGCGGCGTAGATGCCCGGTACGCGCAAGATGGCCAGCATGCTGCGGCTGCTCCTGGCCCAGCCGCGCAATACCTGCTCGGCGTCGAGGCGGCGCCGGGCGCGGGCGTTTTGCGGCGCCGGCCGGCGGGTTTCGTCGACCAGCGCGCCATGGCAATCGCCATACACGCCGCTGGTGCTGACGTAAACCAGGCGTGCCCGCTCGGGTAAAATGGCGCTCAGATGGCGGGTGCGGCGGTCCAGCAGCCCTTCCGAGGCCGGCGGCGCCAGGTGGACGATGTAGCGCGACAACCCGGCCAGGCGCGACAGCGTGGCTGGACTGTCCAGGTCGGCCACGAGGGGGATGGCGCCGGCGGCGCGCAATGCCGGACAGCGCGAAGGCTGGCTGGTCACGGCGAATACGCGGAAACGCCGCCGCAACAGCGGCAGCAGGCGCATGCCGACATCGCCGCAACCTAAAATAAGCAGGCGCGGCAGGCCGATTTTTTGTTTCGTATTATTTTTCATGTCAAGGATTGTATGTCTTTCCAAATCACTGTCCAGCCCAGCGGGCACCAATTCCCCTGCGAGGCGGATGAAACCGTGTTGGCCGCGGCGATCCGCGCCGGCGTCGGCCTGCCTTACGGCTGCAAGAACGGCGCCTGCAGTTCCTGCAAGGGCAAGGTCGTCAGCGGCTCGGTCGAGCACAGGGCACACCAGGAGCGCGCGCTGACGCAGGCCGAGGAAGCGGCCGGCCTGGCGCTGTTTTGCTGCGCCACCGCGCA
This sequence comes from Janthinobacterium sp., assembly GCA_036009485.1. Lineage (GTDB taxonomy): Bacteria > Pseudomonadota > Gammaproteobacteria > Burkholderiales > Burkholderiaceae_D > Janthinobacterium. The sequence continues at coordinate 8,131 of DASYLQ010000585.1, read as the reverse complement.
CAGCGACCTGGTCATCGAAGCGCGCGAAGTGGCTGGCAGCAGCGACTACCCGATCAAGAAAATGCCTTCGCGCGTCAGCACGATGGAGAAGGTGGCGCCGGACGTCATCGTCGTCACTCTGCAATTGCCCGCCAGCGAACGCCTGGCTTACCGCGCCGGCCAGTATATCGAATTCATGCTGCGCGACGGCAAGCGGCGCAGCTACAGCATGGCGAATGCGCCCGCTCCCGACGGCCCGGCCGTGGTGTCGCTGCACATCCGCCATATGCCCGGCGGCCTGTTCACCGACCAGGTGTTCGGCACGATGAAGGAACGCGACATCCTGCGCTTCGAAGGTCCGCTCGGCACCTTTTTCCTGCGCGAGGATTCCGACAAGCCGATGCTGCTGCTGGCTTCCGGCACCGGTTTTGCGCCGATCAAGGCCATCGTCGAGCGCCTGATCCAGCTGAAATCGGCGCGGCCGGTGCGGCTGTACTGGGGCGGACGGCGGCCGCAAGACCTGTATATGGATGCCTTGTGCCGGCAATGGGCGGCCGAGTTGCCGGACTTCCGCTACGTGCCGGTGGTGTCGCAGGCGCTGCCGGAAGATGGCTGGAGCGGCCGCGACGGTTTGGTGCACCGCGCCGTGATGGCCGACCTGCCCGACCTGTCCAGCCACCAGGTATATGCCTGCGGCGCGCCGCTGATGGTGGAATCGGCGAAACGCGATTTCGTCCGGCAATGCGGCTTGCCAGACGACGAGTTCTATGCGGATTCGTTCACCACCGAAGCGGACCCGGCCGGGGGCCTGATCAAATAAAGATCAGCAATCAGACACACGCAACCAGATCAACCGCGCCAGCCAAGCCTCTTTGCGAAAGCCCCAATGTCATCTTCGACGAACGGTTTCAGCGTTTTACGGCATCGTAACTTCGCCTTCTACCTGGCGGCGCGCATCCTCGGCACGCTGGCGGTGCAAATGCAAAGCGTCGCCGTCGGCTGGCAGGTGTACCAGCTGACCGGCAGCCTGTTCGACCTGGGCTTGATCGGGCTGGCGCAGTTCGCCCCCTTCCTGCTGCTAATCCTGGTGGCCGGCCATGCCGCCGACCGCTATAACCGGCGCAACATCATCGCCTGGTGCCTGGCCGCCCAGTTGCTGTGCGCGCTGGGCTTGCTGGCATTTACGCTGGCCGGCCTGTCGGTGGTCTGGCCGGTGTTTTCCGTGCTGGTGCTGTTCGGCAGCGCGCGCGCCTTCATGATGCCGGCTACCCAGGCCGTGCTGGTCAACATGGTGCCGACCGAAAGCTTCGGCAAGGCGGTGGCGCTGAACTCGTCGAGCTCGCAACTGGCGGTGATCCTCGGACCGACCTTGGGCGGCTTGCTGTATGCGCTGGGGCCGAAGGCGGTGTACCTGGTTTCATCCTGCCTGCTGGCACTGTCGGTGACCCTGATGTGCTTGACCCAGCCTGCGCCACAAGCCAGCAACCGCGCCCCGGCCACTTGGCACACCGTGCTGGAAGGCTTGCGCTTCGTCTGGTCGCGCCCGGTCATGCTGGGCGCCATGTCGCTCGACCTGTTCGCCGTACTGTTCGGCGGCGCCACCGCCCTGCTGCCGGCGCTGGCGCACGACGTGCTGCACATAGGTCCGAGCGGGCTCGGCCTGCTGCGTACCGCACCCGGCGTCGGCGCCGCGCTGTGCTCGATGAGTCTGGCATTTTTCCCGATCACGCGCCGGGTCGGCCTGTGCATGTTCGGCGGCGTCGGCTTGTACGGCCTGGGCACCATCGTGCTCGGCTCGACCCCGTATTTCATCGTCGCCCTGGCCGCCCTGTTCCTGATGGGCGTGGGCGACATGGTCAGCGTCTACGTGCGCCACCTGCTGGTGCAATTCGAGACGCCGGACGCGATCCGCGGACGCGTCAGCGCCGTCAGCTCGGTTTTCATCGGCGCCTCCAACGAACTGGGCGAATTCGAATCGGGCCTGACGGCGGGCTGGTTCGGCCTGGTGCGGGCGATTATCTTCGGCGGCGCCGCCACGCTGGCCGTGACGGCGACCTGGGCGCTGCGCTTCCAGGTATTGTCGCGCATGGACCGCTTTCCCCATCATGCAAAGGAACAGGCCGCCAGGGAGCAGGCCGCGGTCAAGGCCGGCCAGAACGCTGGCCAGGGCGGCGGCCTGGGTAATGTCCAGGGCTGAGCAAGGCCGCCCAGCGGATGCGGCCAGACGCCTAGTACAGGCGCACAGGCCGGCAGACCCCAGGCAAGGTAAGATGGCCGGCATAGCCTTGGCCCCTAGTATCTCTTACCGACTTTTACCATGCTCCTGCGCAAGCGTTCACCACTCCACCGTTTCATCCGTACCCGTCCCCACTTGATGCTGGCCATCTTGCTCGGCATCGTCATCGGTCCCCTATTGCCGGACAGCTGGGCCAGCATGACGCGCATTCTCACCGCCTGGAATGCCAGCGTCTGGTCTTACCTGATCACGATGTGGTGGATGATGACGCGGGCCGATCACCACGAAGTGAAGGCGCGGGCGGCGAAACAGGATGAGCGCACGCCGCTGGTGCTGTTCACGCTGTCGGTCGCCGCCGTGCTCAGCCTGGCGGCGATCTTTTCCCAGTTGTTGGTGGTAAAGAACATGGCGGCCGACATGCGGGCCATCCATTATGGCTTGGCCGGGATCACCCTGCTTGGCTCCTGGTTCCTGGTCGGCACGCTGTTCTGCTTCCATTACGCCCACCTGTATTACCGCGCGCCGGCGGCGCAAAGGCCGCTGCAATTTCCCGACAATGAAGAAAATCCCGACTATTGGGATTTTCTGTATTTTTCCTTCACCATCGCCGTCGCGGTACAGACCTCGGACGTCGCCGTGCATACGCGCATGATGCGCAAGCTGGTCCTGGGGCAATCCGTACTGACCTTCTTTTTCAACCTGGTGGTGCTGGGCTTGTCGATCAATATCGCTGCCGGTCTGTTAAATAACTAAGAGCACATTCCAATAGATGATACGTCGCTGCGCAGTAAGACAGGCGGCGCGAACGAAACCAAGCGTACGGGTGCGACAAGGGAAAAAGAGTAAGATCGTTGCGTGTGCAAGTGGTTCCCGACTCGGCTGATGGGCACACGGACGCCGGCGCAGCAGCTTGCCTTGAAGGAAGCCGCGCCGGCCGAAGCAGACAGCATGATTGCCTTGCTTTGAGCCTGGGTTGGCTGGATTTATTTTTGTATAACCGGGAGTAAGCATATGCAAATCAATATCAATACCGACAGCACCATCGAAGCCCATGCAGGATTGAACGAGCATGTACAAACCGTCGTCGGTGCGGCCGTCCATCGCTTTCGCGAAAATATCAGCCGCGTCGAAGTCCATCTGAGCGACAACAACAGCAAGAAATCCGCCGATGGCGAGAACCGCTGCCTGATGGAAGCCCGCGTCACCGGTTACCAGCCGATCGCCGTCAGCGATCACGCCGCCACCTTGCATCAAGCCATATCCGGCGCCGCCGACAAACTCAAGCGCGCCGTCGAGAGCGCCCTGGAACGGCTGCACGACACCAAACACCGTGCCACCGCCAAGATCGGCGTCGAAGTCGGAACCGATGCCGGCGAAGCCAGCGAATAATCCTTGCACCCGTTCCAGCAGTAGCACCAGCAATAACAGCCAGCCGGCCGCTACTGTTGGAACTGGCGGCCGACGATGGCCGCCAGCCGCCCGTCCTCCACGATATCTCTACTCTGCCCTTTCGGCGCCGCGCCAGGCCCAGCTCGCACAACCGCTCGATAATCGGGAGCACCAGCGAGACGATACGCACGCCCTTGTCGGCTTCATGCTGCTGGCCCGAAGCATCGGCCCATGCCATTTCCACTCTTAAAGAAGTGTTGTAAAAGTGTTGCATCAACGCCATTGAAACATGCCGAATTACATAAAATTCAGCGCTTTCGTCGCAGACTCGGCAGTTGCCTCCGCTTGATATTTCGGCACGGCATTGTTTGCGCTATGATCGTTTAGCGGCCTCCCTGGTGAGCAGTGCCGACCTTTTGAAAGTCCTATTTTGGAACAAATCAGTACCTTTGCCACTTCGAGCTACGACATCGCCGAAATCCAGTTGTTTCGCGACGCCGACGGTGAAGCCCTCAGCCTGCGCCTGGCCGCCTGCCCCATCGTCCGCGTACAAGCGGGCCAGAGCATTTCCGATACCAGCCGCGCCCGCCTTTACATCGTCCTCTCCGGCGCGCTGGCGGTGAGCGCCGATACCCGCACCGGCATGAGCGATGGCACCATCAGCAAGGTGTTGCCGGGCGAAAGCGTCGGCGAGCAATCCGTGCTGGATGGAGAAACCAATCTGTCGGCCATTTCCGCCTTGCAGGAAAGCGAGTTGCTGGTGATCGAGGCCGATGTCGTGTGGCTGCTGATCGATGAATCGAACGTGGTGGCGCGCAACCTGCTACGGCTGCTGTCCTTCCGCATCCGCGCCGCCAACGCGCAATTGCGGCGGCGCCAAAAGCTCGGCGAATTTTACCGCCAGTTATCGATGATCGATGGTTTGACCGGACTGTACAACCGGGCCTGGCTGAACGACTTGCTGCCGACCATGGTGACGACGGCGCGCGGCGCCGGCACGCCGCTGTCGCTGATCATGATCGATCTCGACCATTTCAAGGCTTTCAACGATCGCCACGGCCATGTCGCCGGCGACCAGGCCCTGCGCTCGGCGGCCCAGGTCCTGAGCGGGGCGCTGCGGCCCACCGATTGCGCGGTGCGTTACGGCGGTGAGGAAATGATGGTGATCTTGCCTGATACTAATGAAAAGGTGGCGGCGGTGGTCGCCGAACGGCTGTGCGAGCGCATGCGGCAATCGATGGTGTTCAGCGACATGCGCCTGCCACTGCCGCACCTCACCGCCTCCTTCGGCGTCGCCACCCTGGAGGGGGAACACGACGAGCATGGCTTGATCGCGGCGGCCGATGCGGCGCTATACCGCGCCAAGAATGGCGGACGCAACCGCGTGTCGCGCTGAGGTGTTGCTTGGGGTTCAGTTGCGCGGCATGAGCGTCAAGCTGGCGCTGGCGCCCGCCGGCGTGTCCATAATGGCCTTTTGGAAGGCGTCGAAACCTTGGACCATCAAATCGTGGGCCGATGAAACAAGCGCCTGCGGCTGGTTGCCGCTGTTGATGGCGACCGTCAGCGAGGCTTGCATGATCGCGGTATTCAGTTGCGCGCGGTATTGCTGCTCCGGCGTCATGCTGGTGCCGTCCTTCGATTTCACATTCCCGGCCGTGCTGCTGTTCGCCGTCGTGGCGGGGGCGCTGCTCGCAGTTGGCGGATTTGCCATGATCGTTCTCCTTTGCCTGCTACTGATGTAAACATACGGCGCGAGAGCGCATGCTCCTGTTCTTGACTGATATCGGCAATAATCCCAGTCTCTCCAGTATTCTTAGCGATCACATCCGATATGAGCACCCAGACCTTCCTTTGGCACGATTATGAAACCTTCGGCGCCCAGCCGCGGCGCGACCGGCCGGCCCAGTTCGCCGCGATCCGCACCGACGCCGAACTCAACGAAATCGGCGAAGCGATCATGTTATATTGCCAGCCAGCACCGGACTTTTTGCCCGACCCGGTATCCTGCCTGATCACCGGCATTACGCCGCAGCAATGCCTGGAATGGGGCGTGCCTGAGCACCAGTTCGCCGCGGCCATCGAGCAAGCGTTTTCCAAACCCGGCACCATCGGCGTCGGCTATAACACGATCCGTTTCGACGACGAAATCACGCGCTTTTTATTCTGGCGCAACCTGATCGATCCCTATGCGCGCGAATGGCAAAATCAATGCGGCCGCTGGGATTTGCTCGATGTCGTGCGCATGACGTATGCGCTGCGCCCCGAGGGCATCGAATGGCCCTTGCGCGAAGATGGCCAGCCAAGTTTCCGCTTGGAACATCTGGCGGCGGCCAACGGCTTGGTGCATGAAGCGGCCCACGATGCGCTGTCCGACGTGCGCGCCACCATTGCGCTGGCCCGGCTGATCCGGCAAAAGCAGCCGAAGCTGTTCGATTTCTGCCTGGCGCTGCACAAGAAAGACCGCGTCGCCGACGAGATCGGCATGCATCTGGCGCCGGCCGCGCGGCAGCCTTTCCTGCACGTGTCCGGCATGTTCCCGGCGGAACGCGGTTGCCTCGCCCTGGTCTGGCCGCTGGCCACCCATCCGACGAATAAAAACGAAATCCTGGTATGGGATTGCAGCGCCGATCCGGCGCAACTGTTCGGCCTGGATCCGGCGGCGATACGCACGCGCATGTTCAGCCGCGCCGATGCGCTGCCGGAAGGCGTGACGCGGCTGCCGATCAAGAGCGTGCATTTGAACAAGTCGCCCATGCTGGTGGCCAACCTGAAAACCCTGAGCCCGGCCATGGCCGCGCGCTGGGGACTGGACCTGGAAGCCGGCCGGGCCCATGCGCTGGCGGCGGCGGCTGGACCGGACATGGGCGCCATCTGGGCCGAAGTGTTCCGCCGCCCGGGAGTGGAGGAAGAGGTCGACGTCGACGAGGATCTGTATGGCGGCTTCATCGGCAACGACGACCGCCGCCTGCTCGAATCGCTGCGCAAGGAAACGCCGCAAAAGCTGGCCGGCGCACGGCCCTCGTTCAGCGACGAACGCTTGCAGGAATTGCTGTTCCGCTATCGCGCGCGGAATTTCCCGCAGACCTTGAGCGAGGCCGAGGCGCAGCGCTGGGAAGAGCACCGGGCGGGGCGTCTGTTCGACGGCGCCGCCGGGGCGCGCACGGTGGACATGCTGTTCAGTGAAATCGATCAGTTGTCGGAAACCGCCGATGAGCGCGGCGAAGAAATCCTCGGCGCCTTGTACGACTATGCCGAGACCATCGCACCGGCCCGACAATAGGCCCTAGCAGGGAAGCTCGAAAACCGTAGCGAGCAAGCCCGATATCGCGTTGAGTAGCGGAGCCGTAGGTAGGTACGGTGAGCAACGGAGACGCGAGAGCGGGCTGCGCAGTAGGTTTGTCGAACTTCCCTACCTATATTGGTTGATGGCGTCGCGTGTTTCCAGGGCCACGCGGCGCGCCGCGGCGGCGAAATCTTCGCCCGGCAACGGCGCCGCATACAAAATCGCGCGCGAGGAATTGATCATCATGCCGGCGCCGCCGACCGTCTTGCCGGCAGCCACGGTGGCGGCGATGTCGCCGCCCTGGGCGCCGACGCCCGGCACCAGCAAGGGCATGTCGCCGACGATCGCCCGCACCTGCGCCAATTCCTGCGGGAAGGTCGCGCCGACCACCAGCGCGCACTGGCCATTGCCATTCCACTTTTCCGCCACCAGGCGCGCCACGTGCTGGTACAGCGGCTGGCCGCCGATGTCGAGAAATTGCAGGTCGGAACCGCCAGGATTCGAAGTACGGCATAGCACGATGACGCCGCGGTCGGTCCATTCCATATAGGGTTCGACCGAATCCGAACCCATGTAGGGATTGACGGTGACGGCGTCGGCGCCGTAGCGCTCGAAGGCTTCGCGCGCGTACTGGCGCGCGGTGGCGCCGATATCGCCGCGCTTGGCATCGAGGATCAATGGAATGTGCGGATAATGTTCGCGGGCGTAGGCGCAGATGGCTTCCAGCTGGTCTTCGGCGCCCAGCGCGGCGAAATAGGCGATCTGCGGCTTGAAGGAACAGGCCAGGTCGGCGGTGGCATCGATGATCTCGGTGCAAAAGGTAAAAATGCCTTTTGGCTCGCGCTGCAACTGCGCCGGCAGCCTGGCCATGTCGGGATCCAGCCCGACGCACAGCAGGGAATCGTTGGCCGTCCACGCGGCGGATAACTTGTTGATGAAATTCACGACGCGCCTTTAATCTTCAGTAACAAACCCCGTATTGTACCGTCCCGCCGGATGGTCCAGCCCGGGCGGTGGCGCAAATAACAGTCCGTGCGCGCCCCGCTCTGGTTAAAATTCGCTTCCATCCCCGCCATTGGCGTGCCGCACGCACGCCATCGCTCAGTCCAACTGGAAGGTAAAGCGATGAAACTAGCCAATAAAACCGCCATTGTGACCGGCGCCACCAAGGCACCGGCCTGGCCAGCGACGCCGCCGCCTACATGACCGGTCAGACGCTGTACGTGGATGGCGGCCGCATGGCG
>DASYLQ010000584.1:0-7111 GCA_036009485.1 Janthinobacterium sp. | reverse complement strand
GGACGCCCCCGGGCGCGGCAGCCCCGAGTCACCGGGCTGGCGCCGGGTGTCGTCGCCAGGCATATTACGTCGGGCATATTAATCAATCACCGAATCAGGAGAAACACATGGCAGCGATTACAGCAGCGATGGTAGGCGAATTGCGCGGCAAGACCGACGCACCAATGATGGAATGCAAAAAAGCCTTGACCGAGGCCGATGGCGACATGGCCCGCGCCGAAGAGATCCTGCGCGTCAAGCTGGGCGGCAAGGCATCCAAGGCTTCGGCGCGTATCACCGCCGAAGGGGTGGTGGCAAGCTATATCTCCGGCGGCATCGGCGCCCTGGTTGAAGTCAACAGTGAAACCGACTTCGTCGCCAAAAACGACGACTTCCTGGCCCTGGCCGCCAACGCCGCCAAGCTGGTCGCTGAAAAGAACCCGGCCGACGTCGCCGCTCTGCTGGCCCTGCCGGTGGGCGACCAGACCCTGGACGAAGTGCGCGCCGCCCTGATCGGCAAGATCGGCGAAAACATGTCGATCCGCCGCTTCCAGCGTTTTGAAACCAGCGCCAAGCTGGCTTCCTACCTGCACGGCGCGCGCATCGGCGTGATCGTCGAATTCGACGGTCCCGACGAGCAAGTCGGCAAGGACGTCGCCATGCACATCGCCGCCATGAAGCCGGTTTCGCTGTCGGCCGACCAGGTGCCTGCCGACCTGATCGAAAAAGAGCGCTCGGTCGCCAAGCTGAAGGCTGAAGAAGACGCGGTCAAGGCCGCCGCCGAAGGCAAGCCTGCGCAATCGCCGGAAATCCTGGCCAAGCGCCTGGAAGGCTCCGTGCAAAAATACCTGAAGGAAGTGTCGCTGCTGAACCAGGCTTTCGTGAAAAACGACAAGCTGTCGGTCGAGCAGATGCTGAAAGCGGCCAACACCACGGTGAAATCCTTCACCATGTACGTGGTGGGCGAGGGGATCGAGAAGAAGCAAGACGATTTCGCCGCCGAAGTAGCCGCGCAGATGGCGGCTTCCAAAGGAGCGTAAGAGTAAAGCGGGCCGAGAGGCCCGTTTTTTTGGGCCTGCCGCTTTGCGTCGCGCTGTACGGCCCGGCTCCGCTGGTAGTATCGAACAACTGAATAACTTATTTTAGGAGCCCCAGCTCATGACAAAACCAGCCTATAAGCGCGTCCTCCTCAAACTGTCCGGTGAAGCCTTGATGGGGGATGATCCCTACGGCATCAACCGCGCCACCATCGAGCGCATGGTGGCCGACGTGGCCGAGGTGGCGCACTTGGGTGTGGAACTGGCGATCGTGATCGGCGGCGGCAACATTTTTCGCGGCGTCGCACCCGGCGCGCAAGGCATGGACCGCGCCACCGCCGACTACATGGGCATGCTGGCCACCGTGATGAACGCGCTGGCCCTGGCCGACGCCATGCGCCACGCCGGCATCGTCGCCCGCGTCATGTCGGCCATCGCCATCGAGCAGGTGGTCGAGCCCTATGTGCGCCCGAAGGCGTTGCAGTACCTGGAGGAGGGCAAGGTGGTGGTCTTCGCCGCCGGTACCGGCAATCCCTTCTTCACTACCGACACCGCGGCCGCGCTGCGCGGTTCCGAGATCAGCGCCGAGATCGTCCTGAAGGCCACCAAGGTCGACGGCGTCTATACCGCCGACCCGAAGAAGGACCCGAATGCCACCCGCTACGAATCGATCACCTTCGACGAAGCCATCGCCAAGCACCTGCAGGTGATGGACGCCACCGCCTTTGCGCTGTGCCGCGACCAGAAGCTGCCGATCAAGGTGTTTTCCATCGTCAAGCCCGGCGCGCTCAGGCGCGTGATCATGGGCGAAGATGAAGGTACACTAGTCCACGTTTGATTGTGGTGGGGCCGCGATAAACCTACTGCGCAGCCCGTTCTCGCGTCTGCGTTGCTCAGCGTACTTGAGTACGCTTGCGCTACTCGACGCGAGAGCGGGCTTGCTCGCTACGGTTTCTCGAGACCCTTCAGCTGCCGTTGTAAACCCCGAAGCGCGCTGCTAGTTGCTCTTGCCGCGCTGCCTTATTGGTTATTCGCTTTAACAGTTTTACTATTACCTTTTAATACAGGAGAGCAGCATGTCCTTGGCTGACGTTAAAAAGAATGCGCAGGAGCGCATGACAAAATCGATCGAGACCCTGAAGGCCGACCTGGGCAAGGTGCGTACCGGCCGCGCCCACACCGGCATTCTCGATCACGTGCAAGTGGAATACTACGGCTCGCCGACGGCGCTGAGCCAGGTCGCCAGCGTCACCCTGATCGACGCCCGCACCATCGGCGTGCAGCCGTTTGAAAAGAAAATGGCCAACACCATCGAGAAAGCCATCCGCGAGGCCGACCTGGGCTTGAATCCGTCGGCCCAGGGCGACATGATCCGCGTGCCGACCCCGGCCCTGACCGAAGAGCGCCGCAAGGAAATGGTCAAGCTGGTCAAGAGCGAAGCCGAAGATGCCAAAATCGCCGTGCGCAACATCCGCCGCGACGCCAATGAATCGCTGAAAAAGCTGGTCAAGGAAAAAGCCTGCTCGGAAGACGAAGAGCGCCGCGCCTCGGACGAAGTGCAAAAGCTGACCGATAAATTCATCGCCGATATCGACAAGATGGTGGTCGACAAGGAAAAGGAAGTGTTGACGGTCTAGCCAGCAGCAGGGCGGGGAATGGCGGGAAGCCTAACCCGCAGCCTGCCGGCCCCGCCGCGCCCGCCCGGGAGTTTTTCGTATCGTGCGCGCGGCAGTGTATATTGCGATATTTAATTTGGCCTTAGTGTTTTCATGATCTATACGAGTTCGACGACAGCGGTACCGGAAGTCCCCGACGTGCCGCGGCATGTCGCCATCATCATGGATGGAAATGGCCGCTGGGCAACCAAGCGCTTCCTGCCGCGCGTCGCCGGCCACGTCAAGGGCGTCGAGGCGGTGCGGGTGGTGGTCGAAGCCTGCGCCCGCCGCGGCATCGAATACCTGACCCTGTTCGCCTTCAGCTCGGAAAACTGGCGCCGTCCGGAAGAGGAAGTATCCCTGCTGATGCGCCTGTTCGTCACGGCGCTCGAGCGCGAAGTGTCCAAGCTGCACGCCAACGATATCCGCCTCAAGGTGGTGGGCGACCTCAGCCGCTTCGACGACAAGCTGCAGGAAATGATCGCCGCCGCCGAGCGCAAGACGGCGGCCAACACGCGCCTGACGGTGACCATCTGCGCCAATTACGGCGGGCGCTGGGACATCATGCAGGCGGCCGGCAAGATGGTCGCCATGCATCCCGGCGTCACCGATTTCCGCGAAGAGCAACTGGCGCCGCACCTGGCGATGGCCTATGCGCCCGAGCCCGACCTGTTCATCCGCACCGGCGGCGAGCAGCGCATTTCCAATTTCCTGTTGTGGCAGCTGGCGTACACTGAATTGTTTTTCACCGATACCTACTGGCCCGACTTCACCCTCGAATGCCTCGACGCGGGCATCGCGTCCTACCAGCGGCGCGAGCGGCGCTTCGGCCGCACCGGCGCCCAATTGGCCGAAAAGACAAGCTGATGCTGAAAACTCGTATTCTCACCGCCGTGGTCTTGCTGGCGGTCTTGCTGCCGGTCCTGTTCTCGCACAATTTCGCCGCGTTCGGCCTGGTCGCCACCGTTTTCTTCGGCGCCGCGATGTGGGAAGCGATGCGCCTGTTCGGCCAGCGCATCCCGCTGGTCTACGCCTTCATCTGGAGCATGCTGTTTGCCTTTTGCGTGTTCGGCGGCGGCTTCAACGCCAGCCTGCCGCTGTTCCTGCTGTGCAGCGCCCTGTGGCTGCTGCGCTTCACGCCCTCGCTGGCGCTGGGCTTGCCGCCGCTGCCGGCGCCGCCGCAGCGGCGTTCACTGGGCAATACCTTCCTCGGCACCGCCTTCATCGTCGCGCTGTTCGGCTGCTTCATCGCCATCCTGATCCTGTTCGCCCGTTCGCCGCTGTACCTGCTGTCGGTGATGGTGCTGGTGTGGATCGCCGACATCGGCGCCTATTTCGCCGGCAAGGCTTTCGGCCGGCGCAAGCTGGCGCCATCCATTTCTCCGGGCAAGTCCTGGGAAGGCGCCATGGGCGGCTGCCTCGCCGTGCTGCTGCTGGCGGCGGCCTCCATCGCCGCCGCCCCGTCCGTGCCGTGGCTGCAGGATACCTTTTCAGTCCGCCTGGAAGCGCGCTTCGGCTGGGCCGCGGCGCTGGCCGTGCTGGTGCTGCTGGTCGCCGCCAGCATCGTCGGCGACTTGTTCGAATCCCAGCTCAAGCGCCGCGCCGGCCTGAAGGATAGCAGTAGCTTGCTGCCCGGCCATGGCGGCGTGCTTGACCGTATCGACGCCCTGATCCCGGTCTTGCCCTTGGCCGCGCTGGTCAGCGTCTGGCTCTAAGGACCCATCTCATGCAAAGCATCACCATTCTTGGCGCCACCGGCTCGATCGGCGTGTCGACGCTGGACGTGCTGGCGCGCCATCCCGAGCGTTATTCCGTCTTCGCCCTGAGCGCCTTCAGCCGGGTTGAAGAGCTGGCGGCCCAGTGCATCGCCTTCCGGCCGGCGCGCGCCGTGGTCGGCACGGCCGCCGCCGCCGACCGCCTGCGCCGCCTGCTGGCGGCCGAAGGCGTGGCCACCGACGTCGATTTCGGCGAAGCCGCGCTGTGCGCCATCGCCGCCGATGCCCAGGTCGACGCCGTGATGGCCGCCATCGTCGGCGCCGCCGGCCTGGCGCCGACCCTGGCCGCGGCCCGCGCCGGCAAGAAGGTCTTGCTGGCGAACAAGGAGGCGCTGGTGATGTCCGGCCGGCTGTTCATGGACGCGGTGCGCGACAGCTGCGCCGTGCTGCTGCCGATCGACAGCGAACACAATGCCATCTTCCAGTCGCTGCCGCACGGCTATGGCCGCGTGCCCGGCGCCGCCGGCGTCGCCAAAATCCTGCTGACCGCGTCCGGCGGCCCTTTCCTGACGCGCGACGTCGCCACCCTCGATGCCGTCACGCCGGAACAGGCTTGCAAGCACCCCAAGTGGGCCATGGGCCGCAAGATTTCGGTCGATTCGGCGACGATGATGAACAAGGGTCTGGAAGTGATCGAGGCGCACTGGCTGTTCGGCGCCCCGGCCGAACAGATCGAAGTGCTGATCCATCCGCAAAGCGTGATCCATTCGCTGGTGTCCTATGTCGACGGTTCGGTGCTGGCGCAGCTCGGCAATCCCGACATGCGCACGCCGATCGCCCACGCGCTGGCCTACCCGGAACGGATCAGCTCCGGCGTGGCCCAGCTCGACCTGGCCCAGGTCGCCACGCTGCAGTTCCAGCGCCCGGACTTGCAGCGCTTTCCCTGCCTGGCGCTGGCCTTCGACGCGCTCAGGGCCGGCGGCACCGCGCCGGCGCTGCTGAACGCGGCCAACGAAGTGGCGGTGCAAGCCTTCCTCGACCTGAAGATCGGCTTCCGCCAGATCGAACAGGTGATCGCCCACGTGATCGACGCGGTTGCGCATGAAGCGGCGTCCAGCATCGAGGCCGTGATGGCCCAGGACGCCCTGGCGCGGCGCGCCGCCGCAAGCCATATCGCCGCCAGGCTGGCCAGATGACGCTCCTGCAAACTTTGCTGGCCTTCGTCGTGGCCCTCGGTTCCCTGGTCATCTTCCATGAACTGGGCCACTACTCGGTGGCGCGCCTGTGCGGCGTGAAGGTGCTGCGCTTTTCGGTCGGCATGGGCAGGGTGGTGTGGTCGCGCCGTTTCGGTCCGGACCAGACCGAGTGGGCGCTGTCGATGCTGCCGCTGGGCGGCTACGTCAAGATGCTCGACGCGCGCGATCCGGACACCGACGCCGCCGCGCTGTCGCCGCAAGACCTGCGGCGCGAATTCACGCGCCAAAGCGTATGGCGGCGCATCGCCATCGTCGGCGCCGGCCCGCTGGCCAACTTCCTGCTGGCGATCGCCCTGTTCGCCGGCCTGTACATGCACGGCATCGAGGAGCCGGCCAGCAAGCTCGCCGCGCCGCCGCCCGCCAGCGCGGCCTTGGCCGCCGGGCTGCAGCGCGGCGACGTCGTCGAATCGGTCAACGGCAGGCCGGCGCCTTCCTGGTCCGGCCTGCGCTGGGAAATGATGCGGGCGGCGCTAGACGGCCGCGGCGCCGAACTGGCGCTGCTGCGTCCGGGCCAGGGCCATGTCAGCGTGGCGCTGCCGGCATCGGCGCTGCGCGGCTCCGACCTGGATGGCGACGTGCTGGGCAAGCTGGGCATCGAGCTGGCGTTCCCGCCGGCGCAACTGGGCGAGATCGCGCCGGGCGGCGCCGGCGCGCGCGCCGGCCTGCGCGCCGACGACGTCATTCGCGCCATCGACGGCAAGCCGGTGGCCGACGGCCCGGCGCTGATAGCCATCATCCGCGGCGCCGCCGGCAAGACGCTGGAGTTCGAAGGCAGCCGCGCCGGCGCGCCCCTGCGCCTGGCCGTCAGGCCCGACGCCGCGATCGAGGGAGCTGTAACAGTTGGTAAGATCAGCGCGGTGGTAACGATGGCGCCGGATATGATCGCCGTTGCCTCTTCGCCAAGCGAGGCCGTGGCAAAGGCTGCGCGCAAGGTCTGGGAGACCAGTACGATGACCCTGAAGGTGATGGGCCGGATGATCGCCGGCCAGGCTTCGCTGAAGAACGTCACGGGGCCGATCACCATCGCCGATTACGCAGGGCAGACGGCGCGCATCGGCGCGATCAGCTACCTGAGTTTCATCGCCATGGTGAGTATCAGTCTGGGGGTGATGAATTTGCTACCTGTTCCGGTTTTAGATGGGGGGCTTTTGCTGTATTATTCGCTGGAAGTTTTGACCGGGCGCCCGGTGCCGAAGCGTGTCGACGAGATTGCGCAGCGCGTCGGCGTCGGTTTGCTGGTGGCCCTGATGGCGCTGGCCGTGTTCAACGACATCGGCCGTTTGCTCACCTGATGCCCCGTCCAGCGTCCCGATAAAATCCCGTCCTGCGCTTTTTTACATGGCGGCGCAGGGCTGCACAGGCATTCGTTTTATGTATGTTGTCCAATGATTCATCCATTGATTTAGCCAATGAAATTACAAACTGATCGTTTTGCCTTGCCTTCCTTTCGCCGCAGCCTGATAGGCGCT
>DASYLQ010000583.1:0-1787 GCA_036009485.1 Janthinobacterium sp. | reverse complement strand
AGCAGTCCCACGCCCTATGCCGGCATGCCTGCACTGATGCGCCTGATGGCCTCGGGTATCGAGCAAGCCCGCTTGGTCGATTTCACGGCTTTCAATATGAAGGACGCCAATCTGCTGATGCGCCTGGCCACGGTGTTCAATATCTGCGGCGATGTCGCCATGGCATTGGAAGTGCAGCAGCGGGCGCTGAAGATCAAGCAGCTGTATCACCTGCCAGCCCCGCGCTTGCCGGCGCACGGTCAGGCCGAACTCCGCTTGCTGGCGATCCTCAAGCCCGGCTTCATGAAGGACAATACTCCGGTGGAATTCCTGCTCGAAGATTCCAGCGTGGCGCTCGACATCCTGTATGTCGCGCCGGACTTGCCGCCGCCCACCTCCCTGCCGGAACACGACGTGGCCTTCGTGGCGATCGCCAACACCGAAGCAAACCAGGCGCTGCTGGAACAGGTGCGCCTGTTGATGGCGGCTTCGGCGCGCCCGGTGCTGAACCTGCCCGCACCGGCTTGCCATCTGGAACGCGACCGCGTCAGCGCCCTGCTGGCCGATGCGCCGGGCCTGGACATACCCGTGTCGCGCCACATCGGCAGGGAACAACTGCTGCGGATCGCCGGCGGCGAAGGCAGCATGGCCGCCTGTTTGGAAGACGGCGATTTCCCCGTCATCGCGCGTCCGTTCGGCTCGCAAGCCGGCCTGGGCTTGGTCAAGCTGGCCAGCCCGGCGGACATCCCGGCCTATCTCGGGACGCGGCCGGAAAATGTTTTTTGCATTTCGCGCTTTGTCGATTACCGCAGTCCCGACGGCGCATATCGCAAATGCCGCATCGCCCTGATCGATGGCCGGCCGCTGGTCTGCCATTTCGCCATATCGCCGCACTGGATGGTCCATTATCAGTCGGCCGGCATGGCGGAAAACGCTGAAAAGCGCCAGGAGGAAGCCGATTTCATGATGCGGGCGGAGGTGGATTTTTGCCGCCGCCACCAGCAAGCGCTGGCCGCCGTCGCCGAACGCCTCGGCTACGACTACGTCGTCATCGATTGCGCCGAAACGGCCGAAGGCAAGCTGCTGTTTTTCGAGGCCGACAATATCGCCATCGTCCACGCCATGGACGATGCCGCTCTCTTCCCCTACAAGCGGGTACAGATGGACAAGGTATTCCTGGCTTTCCGCCAGATGCTGGGCGCCGCCGCGCAACAGCCAGCCCGCCGGCGTCCTGGTGGATGACGCTGGCAGCCCGGCCATTTTTCAACCGCCTACTCCGGCGCCACGGCTAAAACGGTTCAATCTGCTTGTGCAGCTTGCAAACGGTCGCGCCGCGTCAGCTTCTTCCTGGCGGCATATTCGAGTTCAGGTGTACGCCAGCAAGCGGCCGCAGGAAATCACCCCGATCCAGATCGCCAGCGATGCCAGCGCATGCGCCCGCGCCAGCGGCGGCGCCCCGCCATTCCAGGATTCCACGGAACGGTAGACGCCCTTGTGGAACAGCAGCGCGTTCAAGCCAGCCACACCGATCAGCGACAGCTTGAGCTGGAACACCTTGTTGCCGACGTAGTCGTGCGGATGAGCCGAGAACATCATCAGTCCCGCGGGGACGATCAGGGCCAGGCTGGCCACCGACCACGGTAGCAGATGCCGGCCCAGCGCACGCAGCGGCAGCGATCGCGCGAAGCCCAGCACGCGCAGGTCGAACATCGCGACCGATCCCACCAGCAAAACGATGCCAACAATGTGGACGATTTCCACGATCGGATACATCCACAGGTTGCCGCGCATCGCCCGCGCCAGCTGGG
>DASYLQ010000582.1:0-6274 GCA_036009485.1 Janthinobacterium sp. | reverse complement strand
ATCCCCGACGAATTCCACAAGGCCGAGGCCTTCGGCGCCGAGATCCTGGCGCTGTGCGTCGAGGTCGGCGGCACCATCACCGGCGAGCACGGGGTCGGCATGGAAAAGATCAACTCGATGTGCGTGCAGTTCACGGCGCAGGAACTGGCGATGTTTTTCGCCGTCAAGCGCGCCTTCGACACGGCTTTCCTGCTGAACCCGGACAAGGCCATCCCGACCCTCAACCGCTGCGCCGAATTCGGCCGCATGCACGTCGCCGGCGGCCAGCTCAAGTTCGCCAACCTGCCGCGTTTTTAGGGGCCGTTTTAGGAACCGGATATGTCAGATACCCCCATCATCATAGAAAAATTCCGCGCCCGCATCCAGGCGGCGACGGCGAACAAGAGTCCGCTGCGCCTGCGCGGCGGCGGCAGCAAGGACTGGTATGGCCAGCGCCTGGACGGCGCCATCCTGGATACGCGCGAGTATGCCGGCATCGTCGATTACGAGCCGACGGAACTGGTCGTCACGGCGCGTTGCGGCACGCCGCTGGCGCAGCTTGAGGCGGCGCTGGCCGAGCGGCGCCAGATGCTGGCGTTCGAGCCGCCGCACTTCGGCCCCGAAGCCACCATCGGCGGCGCTGTCGCCAGCGCGCTGGCCGGGCCGCGCCGCGCCAGCGCCGGCTCGGTGCGCGATTTCGTGCTGGGCGCAAAACTGATGGACGGCGGCGGCGAATTGCTCAACTTCGGCGGCCAGGTCATGAAGAACGTCGCCGGCTACGACGTCTCGCGCCTGCTGGCCGGTTCGCTCGGCACGCTCGGCCTGATCATGGAAGTGTCGCTGAAGGTGCTGCCGCTGCCGGTGGCCGAGGCCAGCCTGCGCTTCGCCGCCGGCGAGATCCAGGCGCTGACCTGGCTGAACGAATGGGCCGGCCAGCCGCTGCCGCTGTCGGCCAGCTGCTGGCATGGGGGCGTGCTGACCGTGCGCCTGTCCGGCGCCGCCGCCGCCGTGAAGGCGGCGCGCGCCAGGCTGGGCGGCGAAGCGCTGGCGCAGGAGCAGGCCGCGGCTTTCTGGGCCGGCTTGCGCGAGCAGGAACACGCCTTTTTCGCCGGCGCCGCCGCCATCTGGCGCCTGTCCGTGCCGCCTGCCGCCAGCGCCATCATCTTGCGCGGCGAACAATTGATCGAATGGGGCGGGGCGCAGCGCTGGCTGAAGGTCGGCGCCGATGCCGATGCAGCCAAGGCGGAAGCCATCCGCAAGACGGTGGCGGCGGCCGGCGGCCACGCCACCCTGTTCCGCGGCGGCGACAAGGATGTCGGCGTGTTCCATCCGCTGGCCCCGGCCGTGGCGAAAATCCACCAGCGCCTGAAGCTGGCCTTCGATCCCTCCGGCATCTTCAATCCCGGCCGTATGTACTGACCCCGTACCGGCCCCGCATTCACCCTATCCCGACATGCAAACCAATCTCGCCGATTTCATGAAGAACACCCGCGACGGCGAAGAAGCCGAAGCGATCCTGCGCAATTGCGTGCATTGCGGCTTTTGCACCGCCACCTGTCCGACCTACCAGTTGCTGGGCGACGAACTGGATGGCCCGCGCGGGCGCATCTACCTGATCAAGCAAGTGCTCGAAGGCGCTGAAGTCACGGCCAGCACCCAGTTGCACCTGGACCGCTGCCTGACTTGCCGCAACTGCGAAACCACCTGTCCATCCGGCGTCCAGTATGGCCGCCTGGCCGACATCGGCCGCAAGGTGGTGGAGCAGCGCGTGCGGCGCCCGCTGGCCGAGCGCGTCAAGCGTTTCGTGCTGAAGGAGGCGCTGCCGCGCCAGTGGCTGTTCACGCCGGCCTACAAGACCGGGCAGTTGTTGCGCCCGCTGCTGTCGACATCGTTGCAGGACAAGTTGCGGCCCATGCCCGCGGCCGGCCGCCGCCCGCAGCGCAGCCACGCCCGCAAGATGCTGGTGCTGGAAGGCTGCGCCCAGCCGGCCATGGCGCCCAACATCAATGCCGCGGCGGCGCGCGTGCTCGACGCCGTCGGCGTGCAGCTGGTCGCCGCCCCCAAGGCCGGCTGCTGCGGCGCGCTGCGCTACCACTTGAACGACCAGGCGGCCGGCCTGGACGACATGCGCCGCAATATCGACGCCTGGTGGCCGCTGGTCGAGGCCGGGGACGTCGAGGCGATCGTCATGACCGCGTCCGGTTGCGGCGTGACGGTCAAGGAGTATGGCCATCTGCTGGCGCACGACGCGGCCTATGCCGTCAAGGCGCAGCGCATCGCGGCGCTGACGCGCGACCTCAGCGAGATCCTGCCGGCGTTCGAAAAGGAACTGGCGAGCCGGCTGGCGGCGCAAGGCGCAGCGGCGCAGCGGGTGGCCTATCACCCGCCCTGCACCCTGCAGCATGGCCAGCAAATCCGCGGCAAGGTCGAGGGCTTGCTGCGCGCCGTGGGCGTGGATGTGCGCCTGTGCGCCGACAGCCATCTGTGCTGCGGCTCGGCCGGCGCCTATTCGCTGCTGCAGCCGGAACTGGCGCTGCAACTGCGCGACGACAAGCTGGCCAAGCTGGCGGCGACGGCGCCGGACATGATCGTGTCGGCGAATGTCGGCTGCCTGACCCACCTGCAATCGGGCACCGGGACGCCGGTGCGCCACTGGATCGAATTGATCGACCAGATGCTGGCGCGGACGGCGCAGCAATAAAGCAATGCCGGGCCGTCAGCGCAGCGTGCCGGCGGTTTCCTGTCGCAGCGCCGCCGCCGCGCGCCAGGCCGGCGCCGGGATGAAGCCGGCGGCCCATTCCAGCACCGCCTCGGCCGGCATCGGCCGGGCGATGCCGTAGCCCTGGGCCAGGTCGCAGCCCAGCTGCATCAGCAGGGCGCCATGCTCGACGGTTTCCACGCCTTCCGCAATCACCGCCAGGTTGAAGGACTTGGCCAGGCCGATGACCGCCCCGACCAGGTGCAGGTCGTCCTGGTCGTCGAGCATGTTGCGGACGAAGCTCTGGTCGATTTTCAGGATGTTCGCCGGCAGCCGCTTCAGGTAAGACATCGAGGAATAACCGGTGCCGAAATCGTCCAGCGCGAAGGTGATGCCGAGCTCCTGGCAGGCCATCATGATGTTGCGCACGTGCTCGATGTCGTCGAGCGCCGACGATTCGAGGATTTCCAGTTCCAGCATGCTGGCCGGGACGCCGGGAAATTCATCGAGCAGTTCCTTCAGGCGCAGCACGAAATCCGGACGCTGGAAATGCCGCGCCGCAATGTTGACGCTGACGACCCAGTGCGGGCAGGCGGCGACCCAGGACTGCATGTGCTGCATGGCCTGGCGCAGCACCCATACGCCGATATCGATGATCAAGTCGGTCTGGTCGACCAGGGGCAGGAATTGCATCGGCCCGACCACGCCGCGCTGCGGATGTTGCCAGCGCAGCAGCGCTTCCATGCCGACCACCTGGCCGTTGCGCATATTCACCTTGGGCTGGAAGTGCAGGCGGAACTGGCCGGCTTCCAGGGCGTCGCGGATTTCCGTGCGCTGGCTGTGGTGGGTGCGCACTTCCTCGTCCAGGTCGACGTCGAAGAAGTGCAGCTTGTTGCGGCCGGTGAGCTTGGATTGGTACAGGGCCTGGTCGGCATGCCGCAGCAGGGTGTCGGCGCTGACCTGGCTGCCAGCATACACGGCGACGCCGGCGCTGGCCGACATCGCCAGCAGCTGCATGTCGCACTGGTAGGGCTTGGCCAGTTCCGCCAGCAGGGCCGCGACTTGGCCTTCGATGCCGGCGTAGTCGGCCTGGTCGGTCAGCAGCAGCACGAATTCATCGCCGCCCAAGTGCGCCGCATAGTGGGCATGGCCGGCGAAGCCGTGCAGCCGGTTCGCCACCTGCTTGAGGATTTCATCGCCCCAGGCGTCGCCGAAGCGGTTATTGATGTTCTGGAAATGATCGAGGTCGAACAGGCAGACGGCGAGCAGGCGCTGGCGCTCCCTGGCGCGGAACAGTTCCTGTTCGAAGCGCACCGCCAGCGCCGCCCGGTTCGGCAAGCCGGTCAGGATATCGTGGTAGTTTTGCCAGGACATCTCTTGCAGCGCGCTTTGCATCTGCCGCGTCTGCGTCAACTGGTCGCCCAGCATTTTCTGGCTGGCCTGCAGCGAGCCGACCAGGGTTTGCACCTCGCCGGCCATCTTGTTGAAGGTGCGCGCCACCGCCCGCGATTCGAGCGTGCCGGCGACGCGCATGCGCACCTGGTGTTCGCCGCGCTGGAAGCGGTCGGTGGCGCGCTCCAGCCGTTTCAGCATGCGCCGGTTGGCGCGCACGATCAGGCCCAGCATCAAATAGACCAGCAGGATATTCAGCGCCGAGATAGCGGCCTGGCTGCGCACGGTTTGCCAGATCTGGTTGATGGCCAGGGTCGGCTGATAGAACAGCGACAGGCTGGCGCTGTCGCCGCCGTGCAGCGGGATCGTGACACTGGTGCGCAGATCGTCCATCCTGACCAGGCTGCGGAACCAGGCCGGGTACAGCGGCGCACCGCCGCGGCTGTTGTTGATGTCGATGTGCTGGCCCTGGCGCTGCCAGTGCATGGACGCCAGGTCGCGGTTAAGCAGGATGGAGCTGGAGAGGATCGCTTCGATGGTCGCGGCGTCGCGGTCGCCGGCAATCGGCATCAGCGTGGTGACCAGGTAATTGTCGAGTTGCCTGGCTTCGGCCTTGTAGTGCGCGTTGGCGCTGGCGGTTTCCGAATCGATCAGCAGTTCATAGCGGATCGAGCAAACGGCGATGATGATAAAAAATATGGGAATGAATAGCCGGGCGTAAATTCCAGTTCGCATCCAACAAGATAATAATTTCCCAAATATCGGCATCGTTCTCTGATTCTTATCGGCTAAAGAAAGCTGCAAGCATTATTACCGAAAAGAATAGTCGAGGGAGCACGAAGCTGAAACCGGTTTCAAAAAAAGCGCATTTAATTTCCTATATGCATCCTAATTACCACATAAAGTTATTTGTTTATTATTAAGTTATGGTTGTAAACAGGAAAGGCTACTCGGAAAGCAGTGTTTTTATATCGCCGGCCAGCTCGGCCGGGGTCGTGGTCGGGGCATACCGTTTGTAGACGCTGCCGTCTTTCCTGATCAGGAATTTGGTGAAATTCCATTTGATCGATTCGGTGCCCAGCACGCCCGGCGCCTGGCGCTTCAGCTCGGTATAGAGCGGATGGGTATCGTTGCCGTTGACGTCGATCTTGGCGAACAGGGGGAAGCTGACGCCGAAATTGTTTTCGCAAAAGGCGACGATATCGTCGGCCGTGCCCGGTTCCTGGGAGCCGAACTGGTTACAGGGGAAACCCAGCACCGTGAAGCCCTGGTCCTTGAATTGCTGGTAGATATCTTCGAGCCCCTTGTATTGCGGCGTGAAGCCGCATTTACTTGCGGTATTTACGATGAGTAAAACATGGTTCCTGAATTGGCTGAGCTGGACCGCGACGCCGGCCAGGCTGTCGGCGTGGAAATCGGAAATACTGTTTACCATGACTAAATCAATCCCAGGTGTTCGGTGCCTGCGGACAAGTCACGGGTTTTCGCGGCTTTGCCGTTCAGCTTGATATTCAGGCGCAAATCGTTGACGGAGTCGGCATTGCGCAAGGCGTCTTCATAGGTGATTTTATCCGCTTCGAACAAATCGAACAGCGACTGGTCGAAAGTTTGCATGCCCAGCTCGCGCGATTTTTTCATCAGCTCCTTGATTTCATGCACTTCGCCCTTGAAGATCAGGTCCGAGATCAGCGGCGAGTTCAGCATGATCTCCACCGCCGCGCCGCGGCCCTTGCCGTCCTGCTTGGGAATGAGGCGCTGCGAGATCATCGCCTTCAGGTTCAGCGACAGGTCCATCAGCAGCTGCGGCCGGCGCTCTTCGGGGAAGAAGTTGATCACGCGGTCGAGCGCCTGGTTGGCGCTGTTCGCGTGCAGCGTGGCCATGCAAAGGTGGCCGGTCTCGGCGAAGTTGAGCGCGTATTCCATGGTTTCATGATCGCGGATCTCGCCGATCAGGATCACGTCCGGGGCCTGGCGCAGCGTGTCCTTCAGCGCGTCGAACCAGCCCACCGTGTCGATGCCGACCTCGCGGTGCGTGACGATGCAGTTGCCGTGCGGGTGCACGTATTCGACCGGGTCCTCGATGGTGACGATGTGGCCGTGGGAGTTCTCGTTGCGGTAGCCGATCATCGCGGCGAGCGAGGTGGATTTCCCGGAGCCGGTGGCGCCGACGAACAGCACCAGGCCGCGCTTGGTCATCGCCACGTC
>DASYLQ010000581.1:0-6601 GCA_036009485.1 Janthinobacterium sp. | reverse complement strand
GGCCGTTGACGGACAGGGATAGTTTATTCATACGATGCTCCAAGTTCGGGTTGCCCATAAGACTGCAGGTTCCCTGCGGGCGATTCCCTGCAGGTGTATCCTTTATGGTAGCTTGCTTGGAGGATATTAAACATTAAGCTTTTTTTAGGTTGGGATTTTTGATGCTAAAAAAGCAGTATTTATAGCCGTGCTGCGCAAAAAAGTCTTTCATGCCATGATGGGCGATGGCTTCCCTCCCTCTCTTTCCGCTCAATACAGTCTTGTTTCCGGACGGTCATCTGCCTTTGCAAGTGTTTGAAGTGCGCTATCTGGACATGGTCAAAAAATGCATTGCCAACGATGAACAGTTCGGCGTCGTGCCCCTGCTGCAAGGCAGCGAGGTGCGCAAGCCCGATGCGCCGGAAGTCTTGTCCGACGTCGGCACCCTGGCGCGCATCGTCGAATGGACGGCGCCGCTGCCGGGCCTGCTACACATCAAATGCACCGGCACCCAGCGCTTCCGCATCCGTTCCAGCGAACGGCTCAAGCATGGCTTGTGGGTGGCCGGCGTGGAGCCGCTGGCGCCGGACCGGGCCGTCGCCATTCCGCCGGAGCAGCAGGATGTGGCGAATGCCCTCGGTGCGCTGATCCGCTCTTTGCAGGAACGCAAGATCCCGCCCGACCAGATGCCGCTGATGCCGCCGTTCCGCCTGGACGAGAGCGGCTGGGTGGCGAATCGCTGGTGCGAACTGCTGTCGCTCGATCCAGACCTGAAGCAGCGTCTGCTGGCGCAGGAAAATCCCGTGCTGCGGCTGGAACTGATTCAGGATTTGCTATCCGAGAATGGTTTGCTCGGCTAGGGAGCTTAAAAGGCTGTTTCAAAATGAGCCAGCGGTGTTGTTTCAAACCCTAAGCTTTTTGGACTCCGGCAATATTTATATAGAAAAACTTTACGCTCGCCGACGCCATGGATAACATAGCAGGCTTCATGACTTATTTCTGGTGAGCAAACAATGGGACGCGCCGCGACAGTAACCGCCGAGCAGGTCAACAGCATCGCCGAAGCCCTGGCGGCCGAGGGCATCACAGCATCTTCCCGCGCCGTACGGGAACGCCTGGACAGCACGGCGGGTCTGGGCACGATCAGTAAATTCTTGCATCGCAGGAAAGTCAACCAGGAGCGCAAGCCCGCTGCAGCCCTGGACATGCCGCCATCGCTGCAGCGCGCCATTCTCGATTTCGTCGGCGAAGAGTTGAACGAGGCGCGCGGCGAGTTCGAGGCCGAGCTCGGCGCCCAGCAGCAGGAAGTCATCGACCTGGCCAATGAAAACGAAGCCCAGCAAGTGGTCATCGAGACCCAGGCGGCCGAATTGGACACGGCGCGGGAAGAGCTGACCAAGCAGCGCCAGGCCGCCGACGAGGCCCGTACCGAGCTGGCCAAGGCGCAATTGCGCCTGGAAGGCATGCCGCGCCTGGAAGAGGCGGCCGAAGCGGCGCGCGCCGAGCTGGCCAAGGCCCAGTTCAAGCTGGAAGGCATTCCGCGCCTGGAAGCGGCGGCCGAGGCTGCCCGCGCCGAGTTGGTGAAGCTGCAAGTCCGGCTGGAAGCGATGACGCGGCTGGAAAACGAATTCGCCACGCTGAAGACCGAGCTGGAAGTGGAGCGCTCCGAAATGGTCGACTTGCGCATCGAGCTGGACGAAGAGCGCGACTTGCGCATCAAGGCCCAGCAATTCATCGTCGACCCGATCTTCAAGCGCCCGGTCAAGCCGGCGCAACAGGCGTCGGACGAGGAGCAGGTTTCAGTAGCGCCGCAGGAATGAAATTGGCGAACCCAGGTAGATAAAGCCGCCGATATTCAGCAAGACCGTCAGCCAGAACAGCCGCAGGAAGGAAGTCTTGCTGGATTTATGCCGCAGCCATTGTTGCGCCAGCACGGCGCCCGGCCAGCCGCAGGCCAGTCCCAGCAAGAGCAGGGTGCTTTCCGGCGTGCGCCGTTCGCCATGCCTGGCGGCGGATTTGTCGAGCGCATAGACGGCGAAGCATCCCAGGCTGGCGCCGGCATACAGCACGCCGATCAGCGCCGGCAGATTCCAGGCGAATAAGGCGCCGGCATACACCGCCGCAAACGCCAGCAACGCTAATAACTGCGGTAACCCCGGCAACCCCGGATAACCGGCCCGGCCGCGCTTCGGCGTGGGCACCGGCGGCGCCGGCGCCTTCCTGCGCCGCGCTTTAGCGGTCGGCCGCAAACAGCTTGTCGTAGGCGGCCAGCAGGGTCTGGTGCATGGCGCTGCCCTGCATGTCGGCGCCCAGCGGGTCCAGGCCGAAGAAACGCTCGCTGCGGTCGAGCAGGGCGGCAGCCTGGCGCACGCTGTCTGCGCCGTACAGCAAGACCAGCGAGCGGCGGTAGTTTTCCACGTCCCCGACCTTGATCATGCTTTCGACGCAGCGGTAGACCAGGCGGCGCGCCGGGTTCAAGTCCTTGAAGTGGTGGATCCAGTCGCAGCCTTCGAGGACCGCTTCCTCATTGCCGATCGCCAGAGCCAGCAGGGTTTTCAGTTCGCCGATGCGCAACTGTTTCCATGGCGTACCGAGCGGGATCGCCAGGCCGAGGATTTCCCACAGCGGGCGCTCGTCGTTCAAGTTCATCGTCTGCAAGTCCGACAGCAGCTCGGCGCATTCCTCTTCGCTCAACTCGTTCAAGCGCAGCAGGGCCGGGCGGATGGCATTGCCGACGCTATTGTTTTCCCATTCCAGGTCTTCGACCGGATAGATTTCCGACAGGCCGGGCACCAGGATGCGGCAGCTGTAGGCGCCTTGTTCGCTGAAGTCGGAGACGTAGATATCCTTGCCTTCGCGGTGGATGCAATCGACCAGCCAGTTGTAGTCTTCCTCGGTGGTGGTGCTGAAGTTCCAGTCGGCGAAAGGGAAGTCCGGCGTGTCGCCCATGAAGTTCCAGCTGATCACGCCGCTCGAATCGACGAAGTGGATTTCCAGGTTGGCCACGGCGTTAATTTCGCTCATGTCGAAGCCCGGCTCCGGGAAGCCTTCCAGCGAATCGAGGGCGCGGCCCTGCAGCAATTCCGTCATGGCGCGCTCCAGCGCGATCTCGAAGCGCGGATGGGCGCCATAGCTGGAAAACACGCCCTGGTCTTTCGGATGGATCAGGGTGACGTTCATGACCGGGTAGAGACCGCCCAGCGAGGCGTCCTTGACCAGGATGCCGAAGCCGGCCTTGCGCAGCCCGGCGATACCGGCCTGGATGTTGGGGAAGCGGGCGATGACCTGGTCCGGCACTTCCGGCAGGCACAGGCCTTCGGCGATGATGCGGTACTTGATGGCGCGCTCGAAAATCTCGGACATGGCCTGGCTGCGCGCTTCCATCATGGTATTCCCGGCCGCCATGCCGTTGCTGACGTAGAGGTTGCCGATGATATTCACCGGAAAATACGTCAGGGCGCCGTCGCGCAGGCGGGTGTAGGGCAGGGCGCAGATGCCGCGCGCCACGTTGCCGGAGTTCAGGTCGACCAGCACTTCGCCGTCGATCTCGCCGTCCGGGTTATAAAACTCTTGCAGTTCCGGGTTCAGCAAGCCGGCCGGCCAGGCGCCGTCTTCGCTCGGGGCGAACCATTTTTCTTGCGGGTAGTGGACGAAGGGGCGCTTGGCGCGCGTTTCGCCGAGATAGAAATGGGTCCAGAAATAATGTGTGCCGAGGCGCTCGAAGAATTCGCCGTAGGCGCTGGCGCGGGCCGCCAGTTCGGTCGCGCCCTTGCCGTTCGAGAACAGCATCGGGCATTCATTGTCTTTCATATGGGTCGACCAGATGCCGTCGACTTCGTGCAGCAGCGACGATTCGTTCAAATGAAAACCGCGCGCCGCCAGCTTTTTCTGCATGGTTTCGATGGTCGATTCAAGGGCGGCGTCTTTGCCAGGGATAAAGGTTTTCATGCGAATTCTCGGTCAGGGGGCTACGGTGGCTCAGGCCGGCGGGCGGGTGCGCGGCGATGCTGGCGCCGGAGGGTGGAAATGTCGAACAAATACAAAATGCCCCGGCGCAACCGGGCATTTTACCCGACCCGGCCGGGGGGCGGCGGAAATCAGAAGTAGCAGAGGCCCAGCGCCGCCTTGACTTCATCGGCCGTGCGCGCCGCCACTTCGCGGGCGCGCGCCGTGCCTTCCTTGAGCATTTGCAGGATGTAGCCGCGGTCGCCGGCCAGCGCTTCGCGGCGGGCGCGGATAGGCGCCAGCATGTCTTGCAACACGCCTTCCAGGCGCTTCTTGACGATGCTGTCGCCCAGGCCGCCGCGCACATAATGCGCTTTCATCTCGGCCAGGCCGGCCTGGTCCGGATCGAAGGCGTCCAGGTAGATGAAGGCGACGTTGCCTTCCAGATGGCCGGGATCGGCGACGCGCAGGTGCAGCGGATCGGTGTAGACCATCTTCACGGCGGCGCTGATTTCATCGGGCGTGGCGCCCAGGTTGATGGTATTGCCGAGCGACTTGCTCATCTTGGCCTTGCCGTCGGTGCCGGGCAGGCGGCCGATTTCCGGCACCAGGGCCTTGCACTCGACCAGGATGTCCTGGTTCACGATGCGGTTGAAGCGGCGCACGATTTCATTGGTTTGCTCGATCATCGGGATCTGGTCTTCGCCGACCGGCACGATGGCGGCCTTGAAGGCGGTGATGTCGGCGGCCTGGCTGGCCGGATAGGTCAGGAAGCCGGCCGGGATGTCGCGCTCGAAACCGCGCAGGCGGATTTCTTCCTTCACGGTCGGATTGCGTTCCAGGCGCGCCACGGTAACCATGTTCAGGTAATAAAAGGTCAGCTCGGCCAGTTCCGGTATCTGCGACTGGATCAGGATGGTCGACTGGGCCGGATCGATGCCCACCGCCAGGTAGTCCAGCGCCACTTCGACGACGTTGCGGTGCACCTTGTTGGTGTCGTCCATATTGTCGGTCAGCGCCTGGGCGTCGGCCAGCATGATGAATTGGCGGTAATCCTTCTGGTAGGCGACGCGGTTGCGCAGGCTGCCGACGAAATGGCCCAGGTGCAGCGGGCCGGTGGGGCGGTCGCCGGTGAGGATGGTGGCCGGCGCGTTTTTATTCGGTGCGGTGGTGTTCATAGGGTTCCTTTTGCGCCGTCCCACCCGGATGCGCCAATAAAAAACGCCGCCCAATGGAGGCGGCGCCGATCGTACATCACATCACTGTGCAGGGCCGCTCGCTGTCAGCGGGGCCGCCAATGCAGGCGTGGGCGATGTGCTTGGGTTAATTTCATGGCGGTATGGTTGCAGGTCGGCAGCGGGATGTCAAGCGGGCGCCGGCAGACAGTTTTTTTTGTCGACAGGATTATCCGTGCGGTTGAAGGCGCCATGTTGCCGAGGGGTGCCGAGCAAGCGAGCGCATTCGAGGGTATGCTTTCGATCCTCACCACTCAACCCCATAAGCGGAGAAGAAAATGCAAAAAAACACCATTGGAACCTCAAACCTTCAAGTCGCCCCTCTAGCCTTCGGCGCCAACGTCTTCGGCTGGACGGCCGACGAGCGCACCTCGTTCTCGCTGCTCGACGCCTGCGTCGACCAAGGCTTGAACTTCGTCGATACCGCCGACAGCTACTCGCACTGGGCCGACGGCAACCAGGGCGGCGAGTCCGAAACGATCATCGGCAAGTGGTTCAAGCAAAGCGGCAAGCGCGACAAGATCGTGCTCGCGACCAAGGTCGGCATGTGGAAGACACGGCCGGGGCTGTCGGCGGCGAACATCGAGGCCGCCATCAACGATTCGCTGCGCCGGCTGCAGACCGATTACATCGACGTCTATTTCTCCCACATCGACGACGACAAGACGCCGTTCGAAGAGACGCTGGTCGCGTATCAGAAGCTGGTCAAGGCCGGCAAAGTGCGGGTGCTCGGAGCGTCGAACTTCAGCGGCGAGCGGCTCGAGGCGGCGCTGAAGGTATCGAAGGAGTTGGGCTTGCCGGCGTATCAGGTACTTCAGCCGGAGTACAACCTTTACGATCGGGCGGCTTACGAGAGCGATCTCGAGCCGGTCGCACAGGCGCACAAATTGGCGGTGGTCACTTATTTCAGCCTGGCGAGCGGTTTCCTGAGCGGAAAATACCGTTCGAAGGCGGACGCGGCAAAGGGTGCGCGCAGTGCGCTCGTGGACAAATATGTCAACGAGCGCGGGCTGCGCATCGTCGATGCCCTCGTTGAAGTGGCCAAGCGCAACGACACGACAGCCGCGACTGTGGCGCTGGCCTGGATCATCGCGCGTCCGAGCGTGACGGCGCCGATTGCCAGTGCAACGTCGGTGGAGCAACTGGAAAGCCTGGCCGCGTCCACGCGCCTGCAACTTTCTTCCGAAGATATGAAACTGCTTGCCGACGCCAGCGCCCCGGGGAAATAAGCGATCCGCGCAGGAGGGCATTGTCTTGATGAGCGGATGTCGCGGTAGCGGTACGCTCATCGGCTTTTTCCGCCTTCGCACACTCGCATGTCTCGCTGCCGTTGCGGGGAATGCGCGGGTGTCGGCTATCGTAAGCGGCAAGGGGCCGCAATGGGGCGATAGGGCAGTTCGCGAACGCGTACTATCGGCCAGGAGCAGCCGTTCCAGAAATGC
>DASYLQ010000580.1:0-12381 GCA_036009485.1 Janthinobacterium sp. | reverse complement strand
AAGCCAGGCCGAGGCTTACGCAAACAAGCCGCAATACCAGGCTAATGATGCGATGATGGGCCCGCTCGGCAAACAGAGCGTCATGGATACGCCGGCCTCGGTCACCGGCGTCCCGCAAGACTTGATCGTCAACCAGCAAGCGCGCACGGTCAACGACACGCTGCGTTTCCTGCCCTCGGTGGAAGTGCGCGACCAGCAGGGTCTGGAAGTGTCGCGTCCGCAATCGCGCGGTTTCCAGGGCAGCATCGTGCAAAACACCAGGCTCGACGGTCTCAACACGGTCGGCACGACGGCCATCGCCGCTGAAAACCTGTCGCAGGTCCAGGTATTGAATGGTCTCGGCGGCAGCTTGTATGGCCCGGAAACGCCGGCCGGCGTATTCAACTACGTGCTGAAACGCCCGACCGAAGAAAACCTGATGCGTTTTGTCGAAGGCTTCGACGGCAAGGGCGTCTGGACCGAGCAGGCCGATCTTGGCGGACGCCTGGGCGACAATGGCCAGGTCGGCTATCGCTTGAACGCGGTCCACGGAGAAGGCGAAAGTTATGTCTCCGGCAGCCATGTCAACCGTAACCTGGCGGCCGGCGACTTCGACTTTCATCTCGATCAGCAAACCGTCATCGAAGCCGACCTCAGCCATTACCGCACGAATATCACCGGCTTGCCGGGCAGCATAGTCTACGACACCAACAAGGGCAGCAACTCCAGCAACAGCCTGCCCGCCGCGGTCGATCCCACCCGCGTCGGCTACGGCCAGCCGGGCGCCGGCACGGACTTGAAGACCGATACCGGCCTGGTGAAGCTGAAGCACGCGTTCAACGAGCACTGGAGCATCGAAGCCGGCGTTTTATACCAGGACGCCGTGCGTAATCTCTTCGGCATCACGAATACCCTGCTGGATAACAAGGGCGATTATACGGTCACCAAAAACTTCACGGCCGTTCCCCACTTCACCATCGCCAGCAACTTGCTGTATCTGAATGGCCAGTTCGATGCCGCGGGTCTGAAGAATGACTTCACCTTCGGCACCAATGGTTTCGTGAATAATCAGTACTCGTATAAAAACTCGATCGCCGTGTCCAATCCGGCCGTGCTGAACCTGGCCAACCCCCAAGTGCTGGCCTTCCCCGCCACGCCGGACAATGGCGGCGAATACAAATCCGGCCGCCTGACCGAACAGTCGATCGTGATCGGCGACACGCTGCATTTCAATGAACAGTGGGCCTTGCAAGGCGTGCTGAACCGGTCGGATATCACGTCTGAAAGTTATGACAAGACCAGCGCGGTCACCAGCCGCAATGAATCGGATGGCGAATATAGCCCGACGCTGAGCCTGCTCTATAAACCCCTGTCCACGCTGACGACTTATGCGACGGCGGCGCGCAGTGTGGAACAGGGCGAACAGGCACCGGCGGGCACGGCCAATGTGAACCAGTTCTTGGGGCTCTACCACGACAGGCAATACGAGGTCGGCGCGAAATATGCGGCGTCCGACAGCCTGTTGCTGACGGTCGCGGCGTTTCACATGACCCGGCCGCTGGCGACGACGAATGCGGCGAATGTCTTTGCCGTTGCCGGCACGCAAACCAATAACGGCCTCGAGCTGTTCGCCCAAGGGAATTTGCAACGGGATTTAAGCATCTTCGGCGGCGTCACCTATATCGATGCCAAGCTGAACGGCACAGACAATCCGGCAACCGACGACAAGCTGGTGGTCGGCGTGCCGCGCACCAAGGCCGACGTCGCCCTCGATTACCATCCCGGCTTTGCCGCGGGGTTTGCACTGACCGGCGCCCTGCATTATGAAAGCACGCGCGCCGCGACGAATACGAATAATTCCTTCGCGCCGTCGTATGTGACGCTGGATGCCGGCGTCCGTTATGCCACCGCCCTGATGGAAAAGCATCACGCGACGATGCGTCTGCAACTGTTGAATGCGACCGACAAGCACTATTATTCGTCGATTGCCGACGGCAATATCGTCGGCAGCCCGGGCGCGAATACCGCGTATCTGGGCGCGCCGCGGACGCTGATGGCGAGTCTGGAACTGGATTATTGATACAAGGAAGTAAGTACGAAAACGGCGCGGGTCTTAATGAAAAGACCCGCGCGAACCGTCACGCCGGCAGCGGCCTAACTGGCCAGCGCCAGCAAATCCACCGTCTCCAGCCCCGCCAGATCCTGCGTGACATTGCCGGCAAACGCGGCCCGGCTAGGCTTGCCGTTTTTTAGCCAGGTCGCCACGGCCGCCTTGATTTGCGCGGCCGTGCAATTGAGCACGCCGGTGCGGAATTGCTGGCGGATGGCTTCCGTCACGCCGCGCTGGCGCAGGTTCCAGGCGCTCAGCGCTTCGGCATACGGCGAATGCGGCTTGTCCAGGCCCTTGATCACGCAAATGATGGCTTCTTCGATTTTCTCTTGCGAGAATTCATTTTCGAGCACCCAGTTGATGCCCTCCTGAAAGTCGGCATAGGTGGCCGCCAGCCGCGGATCGCGGTAGGAACTCATCGTGAAGGTGCCGGCGCTGCCGGCGTAACTGGCGTAGCCGCCATAGGCGCCGCCCTTTTCGCGCAAGGCCTGGTGCAATACCTGGTTGGTGATCAGCTCGGCGGCGACGGCCAGCGCCGCCGCGTCCGCATGGTGCACGCCCGGCACCGACCAGGCGATCAGGCAATGGTTGATCTGGCTGGTCGCATGCAGCGCGGTATTGCTCAAGGGCGCGGCGGCCGCGCTGGGGGCGCCGCCGGCTTGCGGCGTCGTGGTAGCGGCAGGCAAGACCAGCAGGCGCGCCAGCGCGGCGCCGTCTTGCTCGATGCCGGCGCACAGCACCGTCGGCTTGACGGCAATGATGTCGCGGTGCAGCTTGCTGAGCTGTTCAGCAATCTCTGACAGCCCTTCTTCCGTCTGGATTTTCTGCTGCAGTTCCTTATAGAAGGGCAAGGCGCTCGGGCCGCCGACGATGTCGTCGAAACGCCGCGTCGCCGACAGCGGCGCGGTCGCGGCCAGCATCGCGTAGTGGTTGCCGTGCTCGGCCAGGCCGGTCAGCTTTTCCTGCACCAGGCTTTCAATCAAGAAGTCCAGGCGGTCGAGTTCGTCGAAACGGGGGCTGGCGATGGATTCCGACAAGACTGCGGCGATGGCCTGCTCTTCCTCGCGCAAGCCGCTGGCCGAGTACGCCACTTCGACCTTCAGCTTGTTCTTTTCCTTGCCCAACTGGGGGATCGCTTCGAGACCGATATGGAAGGATGGCACCATGCTCTGGCGCCAGGCGCTGGCATCCTCGAAGGAGCGGGCACCGACGCCGAGATCGGGCGTCAGGTCGGCATACAGGCGCAGCCACGGCCAGCTGCTTTCCGGCAAATGCGAAACGTCGTACAGCACGTTCGCGTAACTGATGCCGTTCGAGGCGATGCTGAACGCCACCGCGTCTTTTTCAGCCGGGGGGATCGCCAGCGACGGGCGCGGCGAAGGGCTGACATCGCCCGGCAAGATGCGCGGCAATACTTCCGAGTTCGACGGCAATTCCTGGTGCGCGTCCAGCGCGGCCGATTCGGCGGCGATGCGCTCGCGCTCGTCTGGCGACAGCGTGGCCAGATGGGCGGCCAGGCGCGCTTCTTCGATCGCCTTGCGGGCGGTGAAATACTCGGCGTCCGGGATGACGCGGCTGGTCAGGCGCGTCGGCGAGTCGATCAGGGTTTGCACCAGGTCCTTGAAAAAGGCAGGCTCTTCGATCTGCTTCGCCAGCGTTTCCAGGATCGCCTCATTGTCGAAGGCATTGATGACGTCGCCGCCATACATCGCCACCGGCAGCGCATGCAGCAGGCGCGACAGGCCGTAAGGCGTGCGGCCGCTGCGGATTTCGCGCTGGCCATACTTGATGTCGCGCAGCGCCGCCTGCAATACCGAGACAGGAATGCCTTCGGCGGCGGTCTTTTCCAACGCGGCCCAGATGCGCGCGTGGGCATCGTCGATCTGCGCTTCGGTCAAGCCTTCCATGCCGATGTGGAACACCATCTGGCGCGTGCCGGCGTCGCGGCCGTTCATGTCGGACGGACGGCCGAAACCGGCCGATTCCATTGCCTTCATCAGCGGCGCCGAGGAATCGCCCAACAAGCCGACCGACAGCAGGTGGGCATGGTAATACGCGGTCGGATCGGCCGATTCGCCCATCAGCCAGGCGATTTGCAAGCCGAATTCATCGTCGCGCGCCTCTTGCGACGGAATGCGCACCACGGTTTCCTGCGGCGCGGTCCAGGCCGGCGCCAGTTGCGGCAGGCGCCGCGGCGAAAAGCCGGACAGCTTGGACAGCACGCGCTCGTTGATCTGCTGCTGGATTTCGGCGGCGTCGATATTCCCGGTGGTCATGAAAATCGCCTGCGAGGGATGGTAGTGCGT
Source organism: Janthinobacterium sp. (assembly GCA_036009485.1). Lineage (GTDB taxonomy): Bacteria > Pseudomonadota > Gammaproteobacteria > Burkholderiales > Burkholderiaceae_D > Janthinobacterium. The sequence continues at coordinate 7,986 of DASYLQ010000580.1, read as the reverse complement.
CGCGTGGAACTCTTTCAGCATTGCATGCGTCAGCTCGGGAATCACCAGCGGGTCGCCGCCGGATTCGACTTCGTAGGTGGTGCCTTTCAACAAGGCGCTGGCGATGCCGGAATCGAGCGCGCGCATCGGGTTATTGAAGGCGCCCTTCATTTCATTGAAGACCACGCCCTGGTAAGTCAGCTTGTCGCCGTCGAGGGCGTAGCGCCAACCTTCCTGCAGGAAATTCAGGTAATCCAGGTTGGGGAAGAAGGCAGCGTCCAGGTAGACGTCGAGCAAGTTGAAAAAGTCTTTTTTGTCAGTACTGGCGAAGGGGTAGACGGTGCGGTCGGCATACGTCATCGCATTCATGAAGGTCGAGGTGGAGCGGCGCAGCATGGCGAAAAACGGGTCGCGCACCGGATAGCGGTCCGAGCCGCACAAGGCCAGGTGTTCCAGGATGTGGGCGCGGCCGTCGCTGACATGGGGCACGGTCGGGAAGGCGACGAGGAATACCAGCTCGGCTTGCTCGGTCGCCATGTGGATATGCCGCACGCCGGAAGTCGGCTCGACATATTGTTCGACGGTGGCCTGGAGTACCGGGATCGTATGGCTGCTGATTTTTTCAAAGGTCATTTTGGGGGCTCTTTATGCTCGTACTGAGCGGTCGTCGGTCGGAACACGCCTGCGGCGCCTTTCCCTTAATATGGAAGCAGGAAGGCAAATTGACAGTGCTGGGATGCAATTATTCCTTCTCTGCCCTACGGAGGCCCTTCCTTCAGGGAGAAACCGTAGAGTTTCGCTTGGTTCATGCGATTTTAGTGCATTCTTCTTGCCCTTGAGCCAGATCGTATTGCAAACGTGCCGGCGGTCAAGAGATAACCATAAGAATTTGTTGTCTGAAAATGCAGGAAGCGATTTTTTGTCCCGGCCGTTCCCCGGCTATTTCCAAGCGGACTACGAAAACCCCTACAATGTTGTAAGCTTGCCTGCGAGCGCGCGAGCCCGTCCGCTGGCGCGCTGTGCCTATGGCTTGCGCTTGTTTCCACAAGCACAGGCTGCCCCGCGCCGCCGCTATCGGTCGGCTTGAGTACCGATCGCCGGAAGACCGATCGCTAAACACAATCAGGCTGCTCACTTTGTCTAAACTTTCCTTCCGCCAGTTGCTGTTCGCGGCTTTTATCTTGATCGCCGTGGTCTTGACCGCGACCTCGGTGCAGGCCCTGCTGACGCTGGAACGGCTGGCCCGGCTGGGCCGCGACACCGCCGCCGAAGCCGTGCTGCTGACCGAAGAAACGCAGCGCCTGTCCGAACGGACCCAGGCGATGGAGCGCAGCGCGCGCCAGTTCCTGGTGCTGGAAGACACGGTGTTCCGCGAGCGCTATTTCGCCGCCTGGCAAGAGGCAAATACCGCGCTGCAAACCCTGGCCCGCGCCATGCCGCGCTTGGGCAAGGCGCTGCCGGCCGAATGGACGGCGCAAAGCGAAGCCGTGTGGGCCGTGCTGAAAATGGAAAAGCGCCGCAAGGGCGCCAGCCAGCCGGTACTGTACACCACCTTCTCCCGACTGCCGGTGCTGAACGATACCCTGGTGCGCGAAAGCAAGCGCGAGATCGAGCGCCGCAACGATATCCTGCTCACCGAGCTGGAGCGCCAGCGCAGCTTGCTGACGGCGCTGGTGGCCGGCGCCGTCGTCCTGGCGGCGATCTTTTCCATCTGTTTCGGTTTTTGGCTGTCGCGCCCGCTGCGGCGCATTGAAACGGCCATCGAACGTCTCGGCGCCAACCGTTTCGACCAGCCGGTGACTGTGGGCGGGCCGGCCGACACGCGCCGCCTGGGCCGCCAGCTGGACTGGCTGCGCCAGCGCCTGGCCGACCTCGACGCCGACAAGGAGCGTTTCTTGCGACATATTTCGCATGAACTGAAGACGCCGCTCGCCGCGCTGCGCGAAGGCGTCGCCCTGCTGGACGACGAGGTGGCCGGCCCGCTCACCGGCGGCCAGCGCGAGATCACCGGCATCCTGCGCCAGAACACCGCCTCGCTGCAGACGCAGATTGAAGACTTGCTGCGTTACAATGCGGCCGCCTTCGACGCCCAGCATTTGCAGCGCCGCAGCGTCGACCTGGTGGCTTTGCTGCAAAAAGTGATCGACGAGCAACGCCTGCAATGGCAGGCGCGCGACGTGCAGATGGAGTTGATCAGCGAGCCGGCGACGGGCATGATCGACGCCGACAAGCTCGCCGCCGCGCTGGCCAACATCCTGTCCAACGCCGTGCGTTTCAGTCCGCAGGGCGGCAAGATCGTCTTCATGGTCGGCGCGACCAAAAGCGGCCTGGCCATCGATTGCATCGACCAGGGGCCGGGCGTGGCGCCGGAAGACGTGGGTCGCATTTTCGAACCCTTTTACCAGGGCAGCCGGCAAGCGGCGGGGGCGCGCAACGGGAATGGCATCGGCCTGTCCATCGTGCGCGAGTATGTGGCCGCCCATCGTGGCACTGTGCAACTTTTACCGCGCCGCAGCGGCGCTCATTTTCGGATTGAATTGCCTTATGAAGTATAAATCGAGCTCCGGAATTTCCAGCGCCGCGTGCGCCATCCTGCTGTGCGCCTGCGCCGCCAAGCCGCTGCCGCCGGCGCCGCCGCCGGTATGCCCGCCCACCGTCGCCGCCATTCCCGTGGTGGTGACCGATCCGGACTTGCGCGATTTGCTGAACTACCAGGCCGGCCTGCGGCCACTCGCGTCGGCCGACCTGGTCAAGGCTTTGCAGGACTTGAACATGCAAGGCGGTGCGGCCAGGGTGGTGCTGCGCCGCGCCATGGTGCTGGCCGCCTTGCGCGGCAATGGCGACCTGGCGCGCGCCCAGGCCCAGGCGGAAATCGTGCTGCAGTCCGGGCTCGAGGAAGAACAAAACCTGAAGCCGCTGGCGCAGTCGCTGGCCAGCGCGTATGCTGAGATGCGCCGCCAGGATGAGACCATCGACAGGCTGAACCAGCAGGTGCGCGAGGCCCAGCGCCGCAACGACCAGTTGAACGACAAGCTGGAAGCGCTGAAAAACATCGAGCGCACGCTGTCGCTGCGTCCCGCCCCCCCGCCGCCGCCGGCGCCGCTGGCGCCGAAATGACCGAATGAACGCTCAGTGAGAACCACAGTGAGGACCATCATGACCGCCCTATCCCAAGCGCCGGCCCAGCCCCACGTTCTGCTGGTCGACGACGATCCCGACCTGCTGCGGCTGCTGACCATCCGCCTCAACGCCGGCAACTACCGCGTCACCGCCGTCGCCAGCGCCGAGGCCGCATTGGCGCGGCTGGCCGTCGAATTGCCCCACCTGGTCATCAGCGACGTGCGCCTGCCCGGCCGCGACGGCCTCGCCCTGTTCGACGAGATCCGCCGCCAGCACGCCGCGCTGCCGGTGATCTTGCTGACCGCCCACGGCACCATCCCCGACGCCGTCGAAGCCACGGCGCGCGGCGCCTTCGCCTACCTGACCAAGCCCTTCGACGGCAAGCAATTGCTCGACAAGGTGGCCCGCGCCGTCAGCATGACGACTTCGCTGTCGGCGCCGGCGGCCAGCGACGACAACTGGCGCGCAGAGCTGATCAGCCGCAGCGCGCAAATGGCCGAATTGCTGGCCGAAGCCAAGCTGGTGGCGGCCTCCGACGCCAGCATCCTGATCCGCGGCGCCAGCGGCACCGGCAAGGAATTGCTGGCGCGCGCGATCCACCGCGCCAGCCATCGCGCCAAGGCGCCCTTCATCGCCGTCAATTGCGGCGCCATTCCCGAACAATTGCTGGAGTCGGAACTGTTCGGCCATGTCAAGGGTGCCTTTACCGGCGCCATGAGCAACCGCGACGGCCTGTTCCAGGCGGCCGACGGCGGCACCCTGTTCCTCGACGAGATCGGCGACATGCCGCTGCCGCTGCAGGTCAAGCTCTTGCGCGTGTTGCAGGAAAGGGCGGTGCGCCAGGTCGGCGCCAACCAAGTCAAGCCGGTCGACGTACGCATCCTCTCGGCCACCCACCGCGACCTCGACGCGGCGATGTTGGAAGGCCAGTTCCGCGAAGATTTGTATTACCGCCTGAACGTGGTCACGCTGTCGCTGCCGCCGCTGGCGGAGCGGCGCGAAGACATCGCCTTGCTGGCGAATCACTTCCTGCACAACCTGGCCGATAAATACCACAAGCCGCTGAACGGTTTTGCGCCCGACGCGCTGGCGGCCCTGGTCACCGCGCCCTGGCCGGGCAATGTGCGGCAACTCTTCAATGTCGTCGAACAAGTGTGCGCGCTGGCGACGGCGCCGCTGGTGCCCTTGTCGCTGGTGCAGCGCGCCTTGCGCGTACCGTCGCTGGAAGTGTTGAGCTATAACGACGCCAAGCAACGCTTCGAGCGGCATTACCTGATCCAGCTGCTGCGCCTGACCGACGGCAATGTCGCCGACGCCGCCAGGCTGGCCGACCGCAACCGTACCGAGTTTTACCGCCTGCTGCAGAAATACGAGCTGACGCCCAGCCTTTTCCGCGCCGACGCCGATCCTGTCGCCGACGAGCGACAAAAATAAGCCACTATTAATCAAGGACTTACAAGACGCTGGGCCATAAGCATCCAGATACTGTCGCCGTCCGGCGACAGTAATCGGCCCATTCCCCCGCCTTTTCCAGCGCTCTGCCTGGAAAAATACCCAAGTCATTGATTTAAAAGCCTTTTATTCGGCTGGCATGGCGCTTGCTGAACAACCCTGTGTAACGCTGAAACAGCGTGTTTAAACCCCGCTTTAAACGCTTGCCTTAAACGCTTGCCTTAAACGCCTTGAACGCCACGTTTTTAATTTGATCATGAGAGGAATTACCATGCAGAAATCGAAACTGATGAACGCCCTCGTTGCGATCTTCCTGATGTCCGGCATGGCCATGTCGGCTTTCGCAGTCAACCAGGCCGCCGCGGCCGGCGCCGCCGCCGATTCCGCCATGGCGGCCAATACCGCCAGCAGCGATGATGCCATCACCAGCTCCGCCAAGGCCGCCCTGAGCGCCGATGCGCAGAGCGCCACGCTGCCGATCAATATCACGACCAAAAAAGGCGTGGTGATGTTGTCCGGCGAAGTCCCCAGCCCCGAAGCCGGCGACCGCGTGATCCAGATTGTCGCCTCCGTCGATGGCGTCAAGGAAGTGAAAAACGATATGCGCGTGAAAACCGCCGGCTGATTCCCGGCATGGACCGGGATACTCCCCGGTTTGACCCCGAGTGTTGTTGCATGACCCGTAGTACCCGTAGTACCCCGATTTGGCCCCGTCTTCGAACGGGGTTTTTTTTGTCCCGCGGCGATGTGGCGAGGCCGCCCCCAAAAAAAAGCCCCCGCCGAAACGGGGGCCAAGAGGCCGCGGGCCTCGCTGCTGATCCGCTGCTGATCTGTTACATCGTGAACGGCAAGGGCAGCATGCCGTGTTCCTCATCGAGCACGTCGATACTGTCGAGCAGGCATTGCAAACCGTCGTCCAGGGTTTGCAGTGGCAGCCCGCTCATGCGCATCAGGGCGCCGGGCAGCAAGCCCTGCGCCGGTTTCGGCGCCCGTTCCAGCAAGAGGCGACCGCTTTCCGCCAAGGTCAGCCGGACCACGCGCTGGTCCTGGCTGTCGCGCTCCTTGATGACATAGGCTTTTTTTTGCAATTCATCGAGCAGATTGCTGGTGGTGGTCTGGTGGATCGCCAGCCTGGCGGCGATCTCGCCCACCTTCAGTCCCGGCGCCGTATGCAGCTCCTGCATGATCCACAGTTGCGCGCCGCTGACGCCGCACTGCTTTTCTATCCAGTTCGAATGGCGCTGGGCCGAACGCACGACGATGCGCAATTTTTTCAAGACCGCCAGCCGCTGGGCCTGCTCCAGCGCGGCTTGATCGGCCACGGCCGCTGCAATCGGCTGCGCCGCCGCTGTCTTTTTCTTCATGTCGCCAGCCTCTCCCCGTATCGTCCATTCTATCCATTATATATTTATAGGAATATAATTTGTCCAAATATATTTCTCACTTAAAAATGCCCATCCCGGGCGATCTTTTTTTGGATATCCGATGCCGACCGATCCCGCCGCCGACCCGACCACAGCTTCCGAGGCGCGCTGGCCGGCCCTGTATGAGTTATGGCATCGCGGTCTGGCCTGGAGCCTGGGGCCGCTGCTGATCGGCCTGGCGGCGGTGGTGTTGGCCAAGGGCGCGGAATACGCGGGCGGCTGGAACCAGGCCTTGTTCAAGGCTTATCCCTGGTCCGCCTTGTTGTTGCTGCCGGCCGGCTTCGCCCTGCTGGCCTGGCTGGCCTCGCGTTTTGCGCCCGGCACCCAGGGTAGCGGCATACCGCAGACCATCGCCGCGCTGGAGATCGCGGTGCTGCCGCGCACGAACCGGCTGCTGTCGCTGCGCATCGCGCTGGGCAAAGCCTTGCTGACCCTGGGCGGGCTGGCGGCCGGCGCCTCGATCGGCCGCGAGGGGCCGATGGTGCAGATAGGCGCCTCCATCATGCATGCCTTCCACGGCCGCGGCCCGTTCCAGAGCGCCGACCAGCGCCGCATCTTCATCCTGGCCGGCGGCGCGGCCGGCATTGCCGCGGCCTTCAATACGCCGCTGGCCGGCATCATGTTTGCGATCGAAGAGTTGAGCAAGAAATACGTTTTCAACGCCAACAGTTCGACCCTGATCACGGTCATCCTGTCCGGCCTGATTTCCCTGTCGGTGCTCGGCAATTACACCTATTTCGGTTATACCGGCGTGACCCTGGACTGGCCGGCCGGGGTCGAGGCGATCTTTGCCTGCGGCCTGGCCGGCGGCGCGGCGGGCGGCCTGTTCAGCCGCCTGTTCAACGCGGCCACCTTCCGCATGCCCTCGCGCCTGGGCGTGCTGATGCGCGAGCGGCCCTTGCTGTTCGCTGCGCTGTGCGGCTTGCTGCTGGCGCTGATCGGCCTGGCCAGCGGCGGCATCGTGCTCGGCACCGGCTACGAGCCGGCGCGCCTGAGCCTGCAGAAGGATATCGTGCTGCCCTGGTATTTCGGCGCGGCCAAGATGGCGGCGACCCTGCTGTCTTCGCTGAGCGGCATCGCCGGTGGCGTCTTCGCGCCTTCGCTGGCGGTCGGCGCCGGCATCGGCGACAACCTCGCCGCCCTGTTTCCGGCGCTGGGTCCGCACGCCGCCATCATCTTGCTGGTGATGGCCTCCTATCTGTCCGGCGTGACGCGGGCGCCGGTGACGTCCTTTATCATCATGATGGAAATGACCGACAGCCACCAGATGCTGGTGCCGCTGATGAGCGCTTCCGTCATCGCCAGCGCGGTCTCGAAGCTGGTTTGCCCGACGCCGCTGTATCACGGGCTGGCGGCGAAATTCCTGCCGGCGGCGGGGCCGCAAGAAGCGCCGCAACCAGCGCCGCGACAGGCCTGACCAAGGCGGGCTAGAATCGGCGGAGCATGAGTTATCCACGATCGGGAGAACGGCATTGAAAACTAGCGCACGCAATCAATTCATCGGCCGCGTTTCACAAGTGAAGGTCGGCGCCGTCAACGATGAAATCGAACTGGAAATCGCCGGCGGACAAAAGATCGTCGCGGTGCTCACACGCAGCAGCACCGACGGCCTGGGCCTGAAACCGGGCGCCGAAGCGTTTGCGCTGATCAAGGCCTCGGCGATCATCCTGGTCACCGAGGCGGACGACGTCAAATTCTCGGCGCGCAACCAGCTGAGCGGCACCGTCACGCGGGTGCAGACCGGCGCCGTGAATACCGAAGTGGTGCTGGCGCTGGCGAGCGGCGCCACCGTGGCCGCCATCGTCACCAATGAAAGCAGCAGCAATCTGGGGCTGGCGGTCGGCACGCCGGCGACGGCGATCTTCAAGGCGTCCAGCGTAATCCTCGGCGTGCCCGCCTGATTTTCGGCGCTGCCAAAACAGCCCGAGCCGTTGCGGCGGCGTCCGGGCCTTAATGCTTCAAGCCCGGGCGTAGCGCGCCGCCGCTCCCCTCACTTCGCATGCGCCGCCAG
>DASYLQ010000579.1:0-2719 GCA_036009485.1 Janthinobacterium sp. | reverse complement strand
GCGCCGGCCTGGGGCTATTCCTCGGCGGCGTCATCGTCATCTTCGGCGCCCCCTGGGTCAACGCATTGCTGCTGCCGATTCCGGTGGCGCCCTCAAGGACGGCACCGGGCTGCCGGTCAGCAAGAGCGGCTACCAAAAAGTCCGCGAACTCATTCAATGAAATTCTTGACTTCCCACCAGGCCGGCAGCAACTGTTGCACTTCGGCGCGGGCGAAACGGTCGTCGATCAGGTAGACCACGCCGCGGTCGGATGGGCTGCGGATCACGCGGCCGGCCGCCTGCACCACTTTTTGCAGGCCGGGATACAGATAGGTATAGTCGTAGCCGGCGCCGAAAATGCTGTCCATGCGCAGTCGGATCTGTTCATTGACCGGGTTCATTTGCGGCAAGCCGAGCGTGGCGACGAAGGCGCCGATCAGGCGCGCGCCGGGCAAGTCTATGCCTTCGCCGAAGGAGCCGCCCAGTACCGCGAAGCCGATGCCCTGGCTGCTGGTGGTGAAGCGCGCCAGGAATTGCTCGCGCCCCGCTTCAGCCATGCGCCGCGACTGCAGGAAGAAGGGCACGTCGGGATGGCGCTCGGCGAACAGCGCCGCCGCTTTTTCCAGGTAATCGAAACTGCTGAAAAAGGCCAGGTAATTGCCCGGCTGATGCCGGTACTGGCGCGCCATCAGCGTGGCGATCGGCGCCAGCGAATGCTCGCGGTGCTGGTAGCGCGTCGAGATATGCTTGACCACTTGCACCGCCAGTTGCCCCGCGTGGAAGGGCGATTCGACATCGACCCAGGCCGTGTTGTCCGGCATGCCCAGCATATCGCTGTAGTAATTCCATGGGCTCAAGGTGGCCGAGAACAGCGCCGTGCTGCGGCTGGCCTCGAAGCGCTGTTTCAGGAAAGGCGCCGGGACGACGTTGCGGATGCATAGCAGCGTGCCGCCGGCGCTTTGGCCGATGTCGAACAGCGAATGCTGGCCGAAGCTTTCGCCGAGACGGATGAATTGCAGCGCGTCGAAATAAAAACGCTGCAACTCGGCGTCGACCAGGCCGGGATGGTCGGCCAGGTAATCGCCGATGGCGGCGCTGGCCAGTTGCATGGCGCCCATGAACTTCTCGGGCAGGGCAGGGTAGGCCTGGTAATCGTCCTGCTGTTCCCGCAGTTCCTTCTCCAGCTGGTTCCAGGCGCGGTGGACGCGGTCCAGCGGCTTTTTCAAGGCTTCCGGCGCGACCTTGCGCAGCGCCTTCAGGCCGATGTGGTCGAGTTCCGCCGAATACATCTTGCGCGCCCGCGACACCATATTGTGCGCTTCGTCGACCAGCACGTTGACCGACCAGCCGTTGGCCACGGTCAGGCTGTACAGCATCGCGCTGCTGTCGAAATAATAGTTATAGTCGCCGACGACGATATCGCTCCAGCGCGCCAGTTCCGAACTCAGGTAATACGGGCAGACCTGATGGGCCAGCGCCACCTCGCGCAAAACCGCCTTGTCGAGGATGCCGGCCTGCAGCGCGGCGGCGCGGGCGGCCGGCAAGCGCTCATAAAATCCCCTGGCGAGCGGGCAGGAATCGCCGTGGCAAGCCTTGTCCGGATGTTCGCAGGCGCTGGCCTTGGCGGCCAGTTCCAGCACGCGCAGCGGCAGCGCGGGGCCGCTGTCGCGCAGCACGGCGCAGGCGTCTAGCGCCAGTTGACGGCCGGAAGTCTTGGCGGCGAGGAAAAACACCTTGTCGACGCCATGGGCCGCTCCCGCTTTCAGCATCGGGAACAGGCTGCCGACAGTCTTGCCGATGCCGGTAGGCGCCTGCGCCAGCAAGCCGCAGGAACGGCTGCTGGCCTTGTACATCGCTTCGGCCAGCTGGCGTTGTCCGGGACGGAAGGCTGGATGCGGAAACGGCATGGCTTTCAAGGCGGCGTCGCGCGCCGAGCGGTGCGCCATTTCCTGTTCGGCCCAGGCGAGGAAACGGCCGCAGTGCAAGGCAAAATACGTTTCCAGCGCGGCGGCGCTGTGCTCTTCGGCCAGTAGCGTTTCCTTTTGGCTCACGATATTGAAATACACCAGCGCCAGGCGCAGTCCCGGCAGCCCCAGTTGCCGGCACAGCAGATGGCCATAGATTTTCGCCTGTGCCCAATGCAACTGCCTGTGGTTGGCCGGCATCGCGCTCAAGTCGCCGCGGTAAGTCTTGATCTCTTCCAGTTGCCGGCGGCCGGGATCGTAGCCATCGGCGCGGCCGCGCACGCGCAGCGGACCGAAATCGCCGCTCAGGCTGATTTCACTCTGGTAATCGCCGCCGCGGCGCGACCTCACCAGCGCATGGCCGGCCATGCCTTCCTGGGCCGACGGCGATGGCGTGAAGCGCAGGTCGAGATCGCCTTCCTTGGCGGTGAATTCGCACAGGGTGCGGACGGCAACGATGTAGCTCATAGTGAACTCAATGGGCACTCGAAAAACCATTCCATTGCAGATAGCAGACGCTGACCGGCATGCCGTGCCGGGCGCAATAATCGATCCAGCGCTTTTGGTTATCCTGCAGGCGGTCGCCCGGGCCTTTCACCTCGATCATGTCGTAGCGCTTTTCGGCCGGCCAGAATTGTATGAGGTCGGGAAAGCCGCTGCGGTTGGACTTGATGTCGAGCAGGATGCGCTCGAACCATTTTTTCAGGTGCAGCGGCGGGATGCACTCCAGCGCCAGGCCGATCAAGTCTTGGTCGAGGATGTCCCAGGCGACAAAG
>DASYLQ010000578.1:0-4757 GCA_036009485.1 Janthinobacterium sp. | reverse complement strand
CAGCCCATGGTGTACCTGCATGGCGGCTACGAGAACACGCTGCCGAAAATCGAAGAAGAACTCGACGGCAAGGAAACGGGTTATTCGAACACGATCCAGATCGAACCGGACGACGCGTTCGGCGAATATGATCCGGCCCTGGTCAAGGTCGAGCCGCGCAATCGCTTGCCGGAGCCGCTGGAAGTGGGCATGCAGTTCGAAGGCATGCCGGATGGCGAAGACGGCGACGGCGAAGCGATGATCTTCACCGTGACCGATATCGCCGACGACAAGGTGGTCTTGGACGGCAACCATCCGCTGGCCGGCATGGCCCTGCGTTTCGAATTGAACGTGGCCGAAGTGCGCGCCGCCACCGATGAAGAAATCGCCCACGGCCACGTGCATGGCGCCCATGGCCACGGCCACGATCACGAAGAGGACGACGGCGACGAAGAAGCGGGCGACCACTTCCGCAGCCATCCGATTCATTGATTGTTATTGCTGGTGAAGGATCCCGCCGCGGCGGGATTTTTTTTCGCCTGCCGTTTGTCCGCCTTAGCGCGGTGCGCTGTCGGTGGCGCCGCCGCCCTTAAGCGTAAACAACTCGGTCGCGCCGGCCGCGCCGACATGGATCTCGGCCCAGCCCGAGGTCACGCTGAGGTGGCCCAGGTTGTCGTGCCAGGCGATCTGCGCCGGCCCCGGGCTGGCGCTCTGCGTATCGACCATTAATACCTGGCCCGGGAATTTTTGCGCCAGCGCCTTCACCTGGCGCCGCGTTTCGGCAAAACCATCCTGCCTGCCGTTCAGGCGGGACGACAGGGCGCGGCTGTCTTCGGCTTGCAAGCCGACGTTACCATCCGAAAACAGGACGATGCCTTCCAGTTTTTTCCGCGCCGCCATCGAGAACAGCCGCTTCAGCCAGGCGCGGTTGGCCACCAGGCGGTCTTCGAATTCGCTGTTGCGTCCGGCTTCGGGCAAGAAGTGATTATTGTTGGCCGGCCAGTTGACGGTGGCGAACAAGACCTGGCCGGATTCCCAGTGGGCATTCTCGGCATAGCCGCGGAACTTCGCCGCCGACGACAAGCGGAACAGCGGCAGCTTGCGCGCGCCCAGCGACAGGTCGTCCGGAAAAAATACTTCGCGCAAGCGGTTCAGGCGTTCGATCGCCACCGAGCGGCCCAGGGAATTCTTGCAATCGCTCCAGTCGCTGGCGGCCAGCGACACCACCAGCGGACGGGCGCTGTCGTCGAGCACCTTGCGGCGCTGGTTGTACAGCTTGTCGTTGCAGGATTCGGCGGCCGACTTGATGCCGGTGGCCACGACGAAGGCCAGGTCGGCCCGGTCGGTTTCCCGGATGGCGGCCTGGAGGATGCTGTCGTCCGTGGCGCTCTTGAAGGAATGGGCGATCACGCCGAACTGGAAGGCGCCGGCGTCCTTGCCATTGTCGGCACCGCCGCTTCCAGGCGCAGGCGCGGCCGCGCCGGCCGGCGCCATGGCCAGCGCGGCGGCCAGCATGGCGGCGCTGAAAATGGTCCGGCACGTCGCCCGGCGAAGCGTCGCCCGGCGCAGCGTCGCCCGGCGCGTGCTCATGCCGGCGCCGGCGCCGCCAGGCGTTTCAGCTGGTACAACTGCTCCAGCGCCTCGCGCGGCGACAGCGCATCGGGATCGAGTTGTTCCAGCGCGCCCAGCAGCTCTTGCAGCGCTTCGCTGCCGGCGGCCGCGGCTGGAGCAGGCTCCGCGCCGGCGTCTTCCCCGGCATACGGATAGTCGACCGGCGCGGCGAACAGGTCGCGTTGCGGCGTCGCGTCCAGCGCCTGCGCTTCCAGGCGCGCCAGGTGCTTGCGCGCCGACTTGATGACCGCCTGCGGCACGCCGGCCAGCTGGGCCACCTGCAAACCATAGCTTTGCGACGCCGGGCCGGCCTCGACCGCGTGAAGGAAGACGATGCTGTCCTTGTGCTCGACCGCCGACAGGTGTACGTTGGCCGCCGTCGGATGGCTTTCCGGCAGTTGCGTCAACTCGAAATAATGCGTCGCGAACAGCGTGAAGCTGCGGCTGCTGTCGATCAGGTGGCGCGCGATGGCCCAGGCCAGCGCCAGCCCGTCGAAGGTCGAGGTGCCGCGGCCGACCTCGTCCATCAGCACCAGCGAATGCTCGGTGGCGGCGTTCAGGATCGCCGCCGACTCGGTCATCTCGACCATGAAGGTGGAGCGGCCGCCGGCCAGGTCGTCGGTGGCGCCGATGCGGGTGAAGATGCGGTCGACCGGGCCTATCGTCGCGCTGGCCGCCGGCACGTAACTACCGACATAGGCCAGCAGGGTGATCAGTGCGACCTGGCGCATGAAGGTCGATTTACCGCCCATGTTCGGACCGGTGATCAGGAGCAGGCGGCGCTCGTTGCCGAACTTGCAGTCGTTGGCGATGAAGCGCTCGATCTGGTTTTCCACCACCGGATGGCGGCCTTCGACGATCTGGATGCAAGGTTCGCCGACCAGTTGCGGCGCGTTCCAGTTGTGGCGCAGCGCATGCTCGGTCAGCGCCGTCAGCGTATCGAGCTGGGCCAGCGCCTGCGAGATGGTTTGCAGCGTGCCGATGTGCGGCGCCAGGTCGGCCAGCAACTGCTCGTACAGCACTTTTTCGCGCACCAGCGCCTTGTCCTGGGCCGACAGGGCCTTGTCTTCGAAGACCTTGAGTTCCGGCGTGATGTAGCGCTCGGCGTTCTTCAAGGTCTGGCGGCGGCGGTAATCGTCCGGCACCTTATCGGTCTGGCCGTGCGTGACTTCGATATAAAACCCGTGCACCTTGTTGTACTCGACGCGCAGGTTGGCGATGCCGGTGCGGGCCCGTTCGCGGGTTTCCAGGTCGACCAGGAACTGGCCGGCGTTTTCCGACAGGCCGCGCAGTTCGTCGAGCTCGGCGTCGAAACCGCGCGCGATCACGCCGCCGTCGCGCACCATCGCCGCCGGCTCGGCCATCACGGCGCGCTGCAACAGGTCGACGCAAACGGTGGGCGTGGCCAGCGCGCCGTGTATGGCCGCCAGCAAGCCGTCCGGACCCTGGCCGCCGTCGTTCGGCATATAGCAGCGCAGCAGCGACTGGCGCAGGGCCGGCAGCTGGACCAGGCCGTCGCGCATGCTGGCCAGGTCGCGCGGCCGCGCCGACAGCAGCGCGATGCGGGTGGTAATGCGTTCGATGTCGGGCACCCGGGCCAGCGTCGCCGCCAGTGCGCCGCCGGCTTCGCTGGCCGCCAGCGCGGCGATCGCCACATGGCGCGCGCGCGCCACATTCTGGTCGCGGCGGGCATGGTGCAACCAGTGGCGCAGCAGGCGCGAACCCATCGCCGTGCGGCAGTGGTCGAGCAGGGAAAACAGGGTCGGCGCTTCCTGGCCGCGTATGGTTTCAGTCAATTCCAGGTTGCGCCGGGTGGCGGCGTCCAGGCCGATGAATTCGCTTTCGGTTTCGGTCGCCAGGCTGCGCACGTGCTGCAGGCCGCGCCCCTGCGTCGCCTGGGCGTAGCGCAGCAGCGCGCCGGCGGCGCCGAAGGCCGCGCCGAGGCCGTCGGCGCCGAAGCCGGTCAAGGTGGCCACGCCCAGCTGCTCGAGCAAGGCCTTGTGGCCGCCGACGACGTCGAAATGCCAGTCCGGCACGCGGTTGACATGCACGCCGCCGGCCTGGTCTTGGTCCGGTTCGGCGCCGTCGCCGCGCAGCACCTCGGCCGGGGCGATGCGTTCCAGTTCCTGTTGCAGGCGCAGGCGGATCGATTTCGGATCGCTGGAAAATTCCATCAGTTTCAGCGCGCCGCTGGCCAGCGACAACCAGGCCAGGCCGGCCGTGACCACCTTGCGCTGGCTGACCAGGCACAGGGCCAGCAAGGGGCGTTCGGATTTTTCCGGCAGCAAGTCGGCGTCCGTCAGCGTGCCCGGTGTGACCACGCGCATCACCTTGCGCTCGACCGGACCCTTGCTGGTGGCCGGATCGCCGATCTGTTCGCAAATGGCGACCGATTCGCCCAGCTTGACCAGCTTGGCCAGGTAGCCGTCCAGCGAGTGGAAGGGCACGCCGCACATCTTGATCGGATTACCGTTGGAGGCGCCGCGCTGGGTCAGCGTAATGCCGAGCAGGCGCGCGGCTTTTTCCGCATCGTCATAAAACAATTCATAGAAATCGCCCATGCGGTAAAAGACCAGCATGGTGGGGTGCTCGTTTTTGATGCGCAGGTATTGCTGCATCATTGGGGTATGCTTCTCTGCGCTGCCATTCTTGATGGCGGCAGCGTTGATTTCTGTCGGAGTGATCGTCATTTCTTCTTTTCGGTGGCGCTGCGGGCAGATATTCAGGCCGCCATTTTACCGCTTTCGCGCAGTGCCGCCGCCATCGCGTCATGGACACATCCCGGGGGCAATCGCATGAACGATCAGTTCGCCAATCCAAGCAAGTGGCCAAGGTACTGAACATTCCAGCCCTGCCTTGAGCCGCTTGTTGGCGATAGCGAGCTTGGTCGAGGTATCGCCCTTGAGCAAGTTGAGGGCAATGCGGCGCAAGATGGCGAAATTTTGTGCCGCCTCGCCAATTCGGGTACGGCAACCGTCTTCGCGGAACGCGGCATCAAGTACCCACGTGCATGCTGCCCCCGATGCCCGAATGGACTTGCACCGTACAAAGCGTGACTGTTTCTGCCAGGCCCGGCTGGTTATCCTTCACGCCCAGGACATAATCCGCACCGCCGGCCACAATCTCGCCGGCGATGTCATCAAGTAGTAATGTCTTGGGAATCGGCG
>DASYLQ010000577.1:0-2325 GCA_036009485.1 Janthinobacterium sp. | reverse complement strand
TCATTTGCGCCGTTACCGCGCCGACCTGGTGCATGTGGCATTTTGCTGGAATACCTACGGCGCCTCGGCCTTGTGGCTGGCCCGCCATTGCCGCCTGCCTTCGGTGATCAGTGTGCACAATGCCTTTCCGCCGGCCGAACTGCACGCCTGGTACCGACCCTTGCTGCGCGACGCCTTCCATTCGGTGCGCGGCATCTATGCCGTGTCGGAATCGGCGATGCAGCATTTCCTGGCCCTGTACCAAGACTATATTCAGCCGGCCACCCGGCTGCAGGTAATCCCCAACAGCGTCGACCTGGAACGCTTTTCGCCATCGCCGCAGGGCAGGGCGGCCGCGCGCCGCAGGCTGGGCTTGCCCGGGAATAGCCTGGTGCTCGGTTGCGTCGCGCGCCTGGCCGCGCAAAAACGGCCGCAGGCGCTGATCAGGCTGTTTTGCAGCTTGCTGCCGGAGTTTCCGGATCTGTACCTGGTGCTGGTCGGCAGCGGCCCGCTGAACGATGAATTGCACCGCCAGGCGCACCGCGACGGCGTGGCCTTGCGCGTCATCTTCACCGGCTACAGCGCGGCGGTCGACACCTTGCTGCCGGCTTTCGACCTGCATCTATTATTGAGCCGCAATGAGGGATTCGGCATCTCGACCATCGAAGCGATGGCCTGCGGCGTACCGGCGGTGGGCACCGATGTGCCCGGCACGGCCGATATCCTGCGCGGCAGCGGCGGCGGCTTGCTGGTGCCGCTGGACGATGAAGCGGCCGCCGCGGAGGCGGTGGCCGGACTGTTGCGCGATCCGGCCCGGCGCCGCGCCATGGCCTTGTGCGCCCGGGCCGAGATGGAAGCGCATTATTCCGACGCGCGCCTGCAAAAGCAGCTGCTGGAATTTTATAGCGGCCTGATCTGAGCATGGGCGCCGCGCAGACGTCCTTGCTCCGCACTTCCTTTCTTATTTCGTTCGCCGAAAAATATACCTTGCTACTGCTCGGCATGGCCGGGGCCATGCTGCTGGCGCGCCTGCTGACGCCGGCCGAGATCGGCCTGTATTCGGTCGGCGCGGTGCTGCTCGGACTGGCCCAGGCGGTGCGCGATTTCGGCGTCGGTCCCTATCTGATCCAGGAAAAGGAATTGACGATGGAAAAGATGCGCGCCGCGCTGGCCGCCAGCATCTTCGTGGCTTGGCTGCTGGCCATCCTGGTGCTGCTGGGCAGCGGCCCGATGGCGCGTTTTTATCACGAGCCGCGCCTGCAAGCGGTGCTGCGATGGCTGTCGCTGAACTTCGTGCTGATCCCCTTCAGTTCGATGACCTTGCCTTATCTGCGCCGCCAGATGCGCTTTTCCGCCGTCTACCTGATCAATGCGGCGCACAGCGTGGTGAACCTAGTGATGTCCGTGACGCTGGCCTGGCTGGGTTTTGGGTACATGAGCCTGGTATGGGCGGCGCTGGCGGCCAGCGCCGCCGCCTTGCTGGCCAGCCTGGCGTTCCGCCCCGCCGAGCTGCCCTGGATGCCCAGCCTGAAGGGCATCCGCCAGATCCTGTCCTTCGGCGCCCTGTCGACAGGCGGCGGCCTGGTCGACGAGGCTGGCGTGGCGGCGCCGGATTTGATCATCGGCAAGGTGATCGGCATCGAGGGCGTCGGCATCTTCGGCAAGGCGATGGGCGTGCTGAATATCTTCAACCAGGCCATCGCCAGCGCGATCTCGCCGGTGATCTTTCCATTGTTCTCGGCCCAGGCCCGCGCCGGCCACGATATGCGGCAAGCCTATCTGACCACCGTCAGTTACATGACGGCGCTGGCTTGGCCGTTTTTCATCTTTCTCGGCCTGATGGCGGCGCCGCTGCTGCGGCTGCTGTACGGTCCGCAATGGGATGGGGCGGCGCCGTTGATCCGCATCATGTGCCTGTCGTCGGCCCTGTACAGCATGTTCAGCATGGCGCGCTATCTGTTCGTCGCCACCGGCCACGTCAAGGCCCAGGCGCAACTCGATGCGCTGGCCGTGCCGCCGCGCATCGCCGCCATCGTGCTGGCCGCGCCATTCGGGCTGCAATGGGTGGCCTGGGCGGTGCTGCTCGGGGCGCTGCTGCGTTGCTGGCTCACTTACCGCTATCTCGCCGCGCTGGCCGGCATGCGCCTGGTTCCGCTGTTGCTGGCGGTGCGCAAGAGCCTGGTACTCGGCTGCCTGACGGCATTGGCGCCGGCAGCGGTCTTGCTGCTGATGCCGCCGCAAGCAGGCCATGGTTTGCTGCCGCTGGCGTTGGCAGGGCTGGGTGCGCTGCTGGGCTGGATGGCGGGAATCGTGCTGCTGAAACACGAAATGCTCGCCGAGTTCGAG
>DASYLQ010000576.1:0-4541 GCA_036009485.1 Janthinobacterium sp. | reverse complement strand
CCGCGGATGTCTTCCGGGATGCTGGCGATGGCCACCGCCTGCGCCAGGTTTTCGGCCGTCAGCTCCGGCAGCAGGGCCGACACGGTCTGGCGGTAGGCGCCGATCAGCGCGCGCTCCGTCTTGCGCTCCGCGGTATGGCCGAAGATGTCGAAGGCGGTGCCGCGCAAGCCCTTCAGCTTGGCCAGCAAGCCGAAAGCCTTCATCATCCACGGGCCGAATTCCTGCTTGATCAATTCGCCCTGGGCATTGTGCCTGGCCAGCAGCGGCGGCGCCAGGTGGAACTTGAGCTTGATGTCGCCCTCGAACATGCCGGCGATCTTTTTGGCGAAGGCGCCGTCGGTGTACAGGCGCGCGACTTCGTATTCGTCCTTGTAAGCCATCAGCTTGTAGAAATAGCGCGCCACCGCTTCCGTCAGGCGCAGATGCTTGTCGCCGACCACCGTGGCCTCGGCTGCGCGCACCTGCTCGACAAACGATTTATATTGATTTGCATACGCGGCATCCTGGTAGGCGGTCAGCAGCTCGATGCGCTTGATTATGATCTCGTCCAGCGTTTGCGTGCGCTTGAATTCGATCACCTTGGCCGGCGCCGCCAGCTTTTGCACCGCGGCCGGGTCGTGCGCCGCGCTGCGGCCCCAGTTGAAGGCGGCCTTGTTGAACGCCACCGAGACGGCGTTCAGCTCGATCGCCTTCATGATGGACTTCTCGCTCAGCGGCACGCGCCCTTTTTGCCAGGCGTAACCGAGCATGAACATATTCGTCGCGATCGCATCGCCCATCAGCGCGGTGGCGATCTGGCCGGCGTCGACAAAGTCGACCCGCTCGGCGCCGCAGGCCCTGGTAATTTCCTCCTTCGACGCCGCGCCGGGGAATTGCCAGTCCGGGTTTTTGACGAAGGCCGCCGTCGACGAGCCGCTCGAATTGATCATCGCCCAGGTGCGCCCTTCGCCCATACGCGACAGCGCGTCGCGGCTGGCGGTGACGATCAGGTCGCAGCCGATCACCAGGTCGGCCGCGCCGGTGCCGACGCGGGTCGAGTGGATGTCTTCCTGCCGGTCCGACAGGCGCACGTGCGACATCACCGGGCCGCCCTTCTGCGCCAGGCCGCTCATGTCCAGCACCGACGAACCCTTGCCCTCGACATGGGCCGCCATCGCCAGGATCTGGCCGACGGTGACCACGCCGGTGCCGCCGATGCCGGTCACCAGGATGCCGAACGGCTGCCCGGTGCCCGGGATGGACGGCGTCGGCAAGGCGGGCATGTCGGCGGCGCCGGCGCTGGCCGCCTTCTTCGGTTTCTTCAGCGCGCCGCCTTCGACCGTCACGAAGCTCGGACAAAAGCCGGTGGTGCAGGAAAAATCCTTGTTGCACGAGGATTGGTTGATCTGGCGCTTGCGCCCCAGTTCCGTCTCCAGCGGCTCGACCGACAGGCAGTTCGACTGCACGCTGCAGTCGCCGCAGCCTTCGCACACGGCTTCGTTGATGACCGCGCGCCTGGCCGGATCCGGGTATTCATTGCGTTTCCGGCGCCGCCGTTTTTCGGAGGCGCAGGTCTGGTCGTAGATCATCGCCGACACGCCGGGCCGGTCGCGCAGTTCGCGCTGCACGTCCATCAATTCGGAACGGTGGCGCACGGTGACACCGGACGCCCATTCATAACCGGCCGGGTATTTCTCCGGCTCGTCGGTGACGACGATGATCGGGCTGACGCCTTCGGCGGCGATCTGGCGCGAGAGGATGGCCGGCGTCAGCGGGCCGTCGAATTCCTGGCCTCCGGTCATCGCGACGGCGTCGTTGAACAGGATCTTGTAGGTGATGTTGACCTTGGCCGACACCGCCGCGCGGATCGCCAGGATGCCGGAGTGGAAGTAGGTGCCGTCGCCGAGGTTGGTGAAGACGTGCTTCTCATTGGTGAACGGCGCCTGGCCGACCCAGGTCACGCCTTCGCCGCCCATGTGGGTGAAGGTCGAGGTTTCGCGGTCCATCCACAGCACCATGTAATGGCAGCCGATGCCGGCCAGCGCGCGGCTGCCTTCCGGCACCTTGGTCGAGGTGTTGTGCGGGCATCCGGAGCAAAAGAAGGGCGTGCGGTCGGTCTGCGGATTCGGCTTGGCCGGCACGCTGTTCAGCATCAGCTCCTTCGCTTCGAGGAAGGCGATGCGTTCGCGCACGCGCTGCTCGACCGGGTGGCCGGCGCAGTAGTTCGAGATGCGGCTGGCGATGGCGCGGGCGATCAAGGCGGGATTCAATTCATAGGTCGCCGGCAGCAGCCAGTCGCCGTGGCCGGAGCGGTGCTTGTTGCTCCATTCGCCGGTGTCGTCGAACTTGCCGACCACGCGCGGACGCTCGTGGTCCTTGAGGTTGTACAGCTCTTCCTTCAGCGCGTATTCGAGAATCTGGCGCTTTTCCTCGACCACCAGGATTTCGTCCAGGCCGCAGGCGAAGTGCTGGATGCCGTCGGCCTCCAGCGGCCAGGTCATGCCGATCTTGTACAGGCGGATGCCGAGGTCGGATGCGGCCTGCTCGTCGATGCCGAGGTCGGCCAGAGCCTGGCGCGTGTCCAGGTAAGCCTTGCCGGCGGTGATGATGCCGATGCGCGCCTGCGGGCTATCCCAGATGATTTTATTCAGCTTGTTGGCGCGCGCGTAGGCCAGCGCGGCATACCACTTGAAGCTGTTCATGCGCACTTCCTGCTCCAGCACGGTGTCCGGCCAGCGGATGTTCAAGCCGCCGGGCGGCAGCTCGAAATCGTCCGGCGTGACGATCTGCACGCGGTCCGGGTCGAAGTCGACCACGGCGCCCGATTCGATGATGTCGGTGACGCATTTCATCGACACCCACAGGCCGGTGTAGCGGCTCATGGCCCAGGCGTGCAAGCCGTAGTCGATGTATTCCTGCACGGAGGATGGAAACAGCACCGGGATGCCGCAGGCGTTCAGGATATGGTCGCTCTGGTGCGCCGTCGACGAAGACTTGGCCGCGTGGTCGTCGCCGGCCAGCACCAGCACGCCGCCGTGCTTCGAGCTGCCGGCGTTGTTGGCGTGCTTGAAGACGTCGCCGCAACGGTCCACGCCCGGCCCTTTGCCGTACCACATCGAGAAGACACCGTCGTATCTGGCGTCCTGGAACAGATTGGTTTGCTGGGTGCCCCAGACGGCCGTCGCGGCCAGGTCTTCGTTCAGGCCCGGATGGAATTTGACGTGATGGGCGTCGAGGTGTTTTTTCGCCTTCACCGCCGTCATGTCGACGCTGGTGACGGGGGAACCGCGGTAGCCGGTGATATAGCCGGCCGTGTTCAAGCCTGCCTTCAAGTCGCGTTCGCGCTGCAGCATCGGCAGGCGGATCAGCGCCTGGGTCCCGGTGATGAAGGCGCGGCCGTGCTCCAGCGTATATTTGTCGTCGAGGGAAATCCCGGACGACGGCAACTCAAGCTCTTCCAGGTGCGAGCCCTTGATCGGTGCATTCATAACTTGTCTCCATTATTCTCTTGTGCATGATGCGTTCAAAGCGGGTGACTTTGCGCATGCGCGCAGGCTGACCTTGTGGGCGCCGGCGCGGAAAATGTATATGCGTTTACAGACTACCATAAACGCGGGATGCGCCAAATGGCGCCGGAGCGCCGGCCAGAGCGCCGTTCTGCGCGACACTTCCGGCCTGCATGCAGACGCTCAGGCGGCCGTCTTGCTCGCTTCCAGCACGCCGCGCTTGATCTGGTCCAGCTCGATCGATTCAAACAGCGCGCGGAAATTGCCTTCGCCAAAACCCTGATCGCCCTTGCGCTGGATGATCTCGAAAAAGATCGGCCCGATCACCGTCTGCGTGAAAATCTGCAGCAGCAGTTCGCGTTCGTGCTCGCTGCTGCGGCCGTCGATCAGGATGCGCAGGCGGCGCAATTCGTCCAGCTGTTCGCCATGGTTCGGCAGGCGCCGGCCGACCAGTTCGTAATACGTCTCGATGGTGTCCTGGAACGCGATGCCGCCCTTGCGCATGCCTTCGACCGATGCATAGATATTCTCGGTGCCGAGGGCGATATGCTGGATGCCTTCGCCGTGGTACTGGTCGAGGTATTCGGCGATCTGCGACTTGTCGTCGGACGATTCATTGATCGGGATGCGGATCTTGCCGCACGGGGAAGTCATCGCCTTCGACTTCAGGCCGGTGTGCTTGCCCTCGATGTCGAAATAGCGCATCTCGCGGAAATTGAACAGGTTCTCGTAGAACGCCGCCCATTCCTTCATGCGGCCGCGGTGCACATTGTGGGTCAGGTGGTCGATATAGGTCAGTCCGTTGCCGACCGGCTTGGCCGCGGCGCCGGGGATGGCGACAAAATCGACATCGTAGATGCTGATGTCGCCGATCGCTCCGGGCGCGCTGCCGCCTTCCTTGCCGGCGTCCTTGCCGCGCCAGCGGTCGACGAAATACAGCAGCGAATCGCCGACGCCCTTGATGGCCGGGATGTTCAATTCCATCGGGCCGTTCTTGTTGTCGAAGCCCCAGGCGCCCAGTTCCAGCGCGCGCCGGTAGACGAAGGCGGCGTCGTC
>DASYLQ010000575.1:0-2905 GCA_036009485.1 Janthinobacterium sp. | reverse complement strand
GAAGCCGATCATGAAGACGCACGCCGGCGTGCAGCCGCCGATGGCCGAACTGGCGCTGCCCTATTCCTTCTATACAGACGAGGACATCGCCCACCGCACCATCTATGTCGAGGCTTCGCGCGGCTGTCCGTTCAAGTGCGAATTCTGCCTGTCCGCGCTGGACAAGACGGCCTGGCCCTTCGGCCTCGACTCCTTCCTGGCCGAGATGGAAGCGCTGCATGCGCGCGGCGCCCGCCTGTTCAAGTTCGTCGACCGCACCTTCAACCTGAACATCAAGACCAGCCTGAAGATCATGCAGTTCTTCCTGGATAAGCTGGAAGCCAATCCCGCTGATCCGGTCTATGCCCACTTCGAGCTGGTGCCCGACCACCTGCCCGACGCACTGAAGGAAGGCATCGGCAAGTTCCCGCCCGGCGCGCTGCAATTCGAGATCGGCATCCAGAGCTTCAATCCCGAGGTGCAGGCGCTGGTCAGCCGCAAGCAGGACAACCAGAAGGCCGCCGACAACATCCGCTGGCTGTGCGAACACTCGCACGCGCATTTGCACGTCGACCTGATCGCCGGCCTGCCCGGCGAAGACGTCGCAAGCTTCGCCCGCGGCTTCAACAAGCTGATCGAACTGAAGCCGCACGAAATCCAGTTCGGCATCCTGAAGCGCCTGCGCGGCACGCCCATCATTCGCCACACCACCGCCTACGGCCTGAAATTCGACCCGCACCCGCCCTACACCATCCTGGCCAACGAGCATATCGATTTCATGACGATGCAGCGCCTGGTGCGCTTCGCCCGCTACTGGGACCTGGTGGCCAACTCCGGCCGTTTCGCCAACACCGTGCACTGCCTGCTTGGCGCGGCGCCATTCGAGAATTTCATGGCCTTTTCCGACTGGCTGTACGCCAGGACCGACGCCACCCATCGCATCGCGCTGGACCGCCTGGCCGGCCTGGTCTCGCAATGGCTGCGGCTGAACGGCATGAGCGCCGAACAAGCCGCCCTGCTGCTGTCCAGCGACTACGCCGGCCGCAACGATAGCGGCGGCGGCAAAGCCAGGGCCGCAACGACAACGACTGCGACGCCGGCGGCGCGCGCCGAAGCGGCCATCCCGATGCGCCAGGCGCGCCACCTCGCGGCCTGAGGCCGGCGCCAAGGAACAGCGGTGGCGGACCGGGCGAAACTCACTTAAACTGGCAACATGCCATTAGCACAAGAGCCTACCCTCACTCTCGCTTCCGCCGAAAACGGGGAACGCCGCGCCACTGCCAGCGGCACCTGGCAAGTCCACGCGCTGGCCGAAGGCCATGCGATGAAAACCATCAGCGCCACGCTCAAGCCGCTGCAGGGCGACGGCGGCATCGCCTGGGACCTGTCCGCCATCGACAGCATGGACCATATCGCGGCCCAGCTGTTCTGGAATGCCTGGGGCCGCACCCGCCCCAGGCAGCTGAACCTGGCGCCGGCGCAGGAAGAGTTCTTCAAACGGCTGGAACGGGTCGGCAAGCTGGAAGTCCAGCGCAGCCGCGCCCCGCGCCTGACGTCGGTAATGAAGCTCGGCTTTTCCATCCTCTCCTTTTGCGAGCACCTGAAAGGCTTCACCTCCCTGGTCGGCCAGGTGACCCAGGATATCGGGCGTTTTGCGCGCCGCCCGGACCTGGGGCCCTGGCGCGAAATCTCGGCGAACATCTTCCATGCCGGCTTCCAGGCGCTGGGCATCACGGCGCTGGTCGGCTTCCTCATCGGCGTGGTGCTGTCCTACCTGTCGGCGCAGCAGTTGCGCGCTTTCGGCGGCGATATCTACCTGGTCAACCTGCTCGGCATGAGCGTCATCCGCGAACTCGGCCCGCTGCTGGCGGCGATCCTGGTGGCCGGGCGTTCCGGCTCCTCGATCACGGCGCAACTGGGCGTGATGCGCGTGACCGAGGAACTCGATGCCATGCTGGTGATGGGCATTTCGCACGGCTTCCGCCTGATCATGCCGAAGGTGGTCGCGCTGGCCGTATCGATGCCGCTGCTGGTGATCTGGACCGACGCCATGGCCCTGGTCGGCGGCATGGTCTCGGCCAGGATCGAGCTGAATCTGCCGGCCCAGTACTTCGTCCAGAAGCTGCCGGACGCGGTGCCGCTGGCCAACTACATGATAGGCCTGGGCAAGGGCGCCGTGTTCGGCATGCTGATCGCGCTGGTGTCCTGCCATTTCGGCCTGCGCATCAAGGCCAACACCGAAAGCCTGGGGCGCGGCACCACCACCTCGGTGGTCACGGCGATCACCGTGGTGATCCTGGCCGACGCCGTCTTCGCCATCGTCTTCAGCCGAGTGGGCTTCTGATGGCGGACCTCGACAGCTCCTGCGGCGCCGGCAGCGCATTCGACCTGCATGGCGCCGCGCCGGTGGTCGAGATCACCGGGCTGTGGACCAAATTCGGCCGCACCGTGGTGCATCAGGACCTGGACCTGGCCATCGAGCGCGGCGAAATCCTGTCCATCGTGGGCGGCTCCGGCACCGGCAAGACCGTGCTGCTGCGCCAGATGCTGGGGCTGGAACGGCCGGCGCGCGGCTGCGTGCGCGTGTTCGGCGAAGACATCAGCCTGGCCGATTCCGCCCGCCTGCAAAAATTGCGCAACCACTGGGGCATGCTGTTCCAGGAAGGCGCACTGTATTCGGCGCTGACGGTGTTCGAGAACATCGCCCAGCCGATGCGCGAACTGCGCAAGCTGCCTTCGGCGCTGATCCGCGACGCCGTATTATTAAAGATGAACATGGTCGGCCTCGGGCCGGAACACGCCGACAAGATGCCGTCCGACCTCTCGGGCGGCATGGTCAAACGCGCCGCGCTGGCCCGGGCGCTCGCGCTGGAGCCGCAACTGCTGTTCCTGGACGAGCCCACGGCGGGCCTCGACCCCGACCTGT
>DASYLQ010000574.1:0-6254 GCA_036009485.1 Janthinobacterium sp. | reverse complement strand
CATCAAGGCTATCCATGTCGTGCAAGACATCAGCAAGCAAGAGCAATTGAATATGTTCGGCTTTTGCGTCGGCGGCACCCTGGTCGGAACGGCGCTGGCGGTACTGGCGGCGCGCGGCGAAAAGCCGGCGGCCAGCGTCAGCCTGCTGACCACCTTTCTCGATTTTTCCGATACCGGCGTGCTCGATGTCTTCGTCGACGAAACCCAGGTCAGCCTGCGCGAGAAAACCCTGGGCGGCGGCGGGCTGATGCCGGGCCGCGACTTGGCCAGCACGTTTTCCAGCCTGCGTCCGAATGACCTGGTATGGAATTACGTGCAGTCGAACTACCTGAAAGGCAATGAACCGCCCGCCTTCGATTTGCTCTACTGGAATTCGGACAGCACGAGTTTGCCGGGGCCAATGTTTTGCTGGTACCTGCGCAACACCTATCTGGAAAACAGCTTGAAGGAACCGGGCAAGCTGACGGTGGCTGGGGAGAAAGTCGATTTGTCCAGCATCGACGCGCCGGCCTTTGTCTACGGCTCGCGCGAAGACCATATCGTGCCCTGGGCCTCGGCCTATGCCTCGCTGGCCATCCTGAACCCGACGAAACCGAAAGCCAACCGCTTCATCCTGGGCGCATCGGGCCATATCGCCGGCGTGATCAACTCGCCCTTGAAGAAAAAGCGCAGTTACTGGAGCAACGACAGCGCCGGCGCCAACGGCAAGGCCAGGGCCAAGGCGGCGCCCCTGAGCGCCGACGAGTGGTTTGCCGGCGCCACCGAACATGCCGGCAGCTGGTGGCCGGAGTGGGCCAGGTTTTTGGCCGAACACGGCGGCGAGGAGGTCAAGGCGCCTGCCAAGCCCGGCAATGCGCGCTACAAGGCGATCGAACCGGCGCCGGGCAGGTATGTTAAAGTCCGCGCTGATTGAAGCCTCAAGCAGATGATCTCCTGGCAAGCCTGCAAGGCAGGGGCACGCTGTTCAATCACTAATGATATGATCGTTTGCTTGCGTTGCAATAATGCGGAAAATCTGCGGAACGGATGTGCAAAACCAGGTTCGCCCATCCTATAATATGAAATGCAAGCGAAAGCGAACTGTCGTTCGCTTTTTTGGATAACCTGGTACGCGCTGCGGCGCAATAAGTGGACTTGTGATGAGTAGTGCAAAAAAAAATGCTGAACGCTTGATCAAGAAATATCCGAACCGCCGTCTTTACGACACGCAAACCAGTTCCTATATCACGCTTACCGACGTCAAACAATTGGTGCTGGACAGCGAGGATTTCACCGTCGTCGACGCCAAGTCGAATGAGGACCTGACCCGCAGCATCCTGCTGCAGATCATCCTGGAAGAAGAAGCGAGCGGGGTGCCGATGTTTTCCAGCGGCGTGCTGGCGCAAATCATCCGCTATTATGGCCATGCCATGCAGGGCATGATGGGATCTTACCTGGAGAAAAACGTGCAGGCCTTCACGGATATCCAGCACAAGTTCACCGGCAACTCGGCCGGCACTTTCGACGGCAAGCCGTTCAGCCCGGAAATGTGGACCCAGTTCATGAACGTCCAGGGTCCGATGATGCAGGGCATGATGAACAATTACATCGACCAGAGCAAGAGCCTGTTCGTGCAGATGCAGGAACAGATGCAAAACCAGAGCAAGAGCCTGTTCGGCGCCTTCCCCTTTCCTCCGGTCGACAAGACCAAACCGTAAAGGGCGCCTCGAAAACCTACTGCGCAGCCCGCTACGGTTTTTCGAGGTGCCCTAAAGTTGTTGCGCCGAAACGCGGCGCAAGCTGTACAGGCAAGGTAGTTCAGCAGGGCAGGTGCCGCTCGGGGTACAATAGCCGATTCGCCTAGCTCTTTCCCTGCTGCCCATTATGTCTGAAATCCACCGTATTCCCGTCGTCGACGCCGCGCCTCAACCCGTGCCGGCCATGCCCGGCAGCGCGCCGAAAGTCGGCTTCGTCTCCCTCGGTTGCCCGAAAGCGCTGGTCGACTCTGAACAAATCCTGACCCAGTTGCGCGCCGAAGGGTATGAAACCGCAAAATCCTACGATGGCGCCGACCTGGTCATCGTCAACACTTGCGGCTTCATCGACGCCGCCGTGCAGGAATCGCTGGACGCCATCGGCGAAGCGCTGGCCGAAAACGGCAGGGTCATCGTCACCGGCTGCCTGGGCGCCAAGAAAGACGCCTCGGGCGACGACATCATCATGAAGGTGCACCCGAAGGTGCTGGCCGTGACCGGCCCGCACGCGCTCGGCGAAGTGATGGACTCGGTTCATCTGCACCTGCCGAAACCGCATGCGCCTTTCCTCGACCTGCTGCCGCCGCAAGGCGTCAAGCTGACGCCGAAACACTATGCCTACCTGAAGATTTCCGAAGGCTGCAACCACCGCTGCAGTTTCTGCATCATTCCGTCGATGCGCGGCGACCTCGTCTCGCGCCCGGTCGCCGAGCTGATGATGGAAGCGGAAAACCTGTTCAAGGCCGGCGTCAAGGAATTGCTGGTGATTTCGCAAGACACCAGCGCCTATGGCGTCGACGTCAAGTTCCGCTCCGGCTTCTGGAACGGCCGCCCGGTCAAGACCCACATGACGCAACTGGTCGAAGCCCTCGGTGAACTGGCCAAACAATATGGCGCCTGGGTGCGCCTGCATTACGTCTATCCTTACCCGCACGTCGACCAGGTGATCCCGATGATGACCGGTGCAGCCATCCTGCCTTACCTCGACGTGCCGCTGCAGCACGCCCATCCCGATGTGCTGAAGCGCATGAAGCGCCCGGCCAGCGGCGAGAAAAACATCGAGCGCATCCAGGCCTGGCGCGCGATGAACCCGGAGATCGTCATCCGCTCCACCTTTATCGCCGGCTTCCCCGGCGAGACCGAGGCGGAATTCGACTACCTGCTGGACTTCCTCAAGGAAGCGCAGATCGACCGCCTCGGCTGTTTCGCCTATTCGCCGGTCGAAGGCGCCACCGCGAATGCGCTCGACAATCCGGTGCCGGAAGAAGTGCGCGAAGAGCGCCGCGGCCGCGTCATGCTGCTGCAGCAAGAGATTTCGAAGAAGCGCCTGCAGGCGCGCGTCGGCAAGACCATCCGCGTGCTGATCGATTCGGTCGACCGCACCGGCGGCGTCGGGCGTTCGTATGCCGATGCGCCGGAAATCGACGGCGTGGTGTATGTCAAGCCGCCGTATGAGCCGCACAAGAAGCTGGTGGTGGGAGAGTTTTATGACGTTACCGTCACTGCCGCCGACGCCCACGACCTCTGGGCTGCTGCGTGATGGGCCCTCGATAGACCTACTGCGCAGCCCGCTCTCGCATCGGCGTTGCTCGCTGTACGCCTCCGGTACAGCTGGGCTACTCGACACGATATCGGGCTTGCTTGCTACGGCCTATCGGGGCCCCGCCAAGCTGGTTGAAAGTTCAGCTCTCCGCCTTTTCCATTTTTGCCGCCATGACCATCAAAAAATCCGTCCAGACTACCCTGATCCATTCCGACTACACGGCGCCGGAAGGGTTTTCCGCCTTTCCGATGGCGATACATCATGCCTCGACGGTGACGTTTCCGAACGTCGCCGCGATGCGCTCGGTCGAGTGGAAGGACAAGAAAGCCTATACCTACGGCTTGCACGGCACCCCCACCACCTTCACCCTGGAAGGCCGCCTGGCCGAGATCGAGGGCGGCAGCCACTGCCTGCTGGCGCCGAGCGGCCTGGCGGCGATCGCGATGGTCGACTTCGCGCTGCTCAAGAGCGGCGACGACGTGCTCTTGCCCGACAATATCTATAACCCCAACCGCGAACTGGGCAAATGGCTGAGCCAGGATTTCGGCATCAGCGCGCGCTATTACGATCCCTTGATCGGCGCCGGCATCGCCGAGTTGATCCTGCCGAACACGAAACTGATCTGGACCGAGGCGCCCGGCTCGGTGTCGATGGAAGTGCCGGATTTGCCGGCCATTTGCCAGGCCGCGCATCGGAAGGGCGCGCTGGTCGCGCTCGACAATACCTGGGCCGCCGGCCTGGCCATGCGCGGCTTCGACCTCGGCGCCGACATCGTCATGCAGGCGCTCACCAAATTCCAGTCGGGCGGCTCGGACTTGCTGATGGGCGCCGTCATCACCCGCGACGCCCAGCTCAACGCTCGCCTGGCGCTGGCGCACCAGCGCCTGGGCCTGGGCGTGGGCGCCGACGACGCCTACCTGGTGCTGCGCGGCCTGCCGACGATGAAGCTGCGTTTCGACGCCCACGACGCCGCCGCGCGCAAGGTCGCGGCCTGGCTCAAGGCGCGTCCGGAAATCGGCAAGGTGCTGCACCCGGCCTTCGAGGATTGTCCCGGCCACGCCATCTGGAAGCGCGATTTTACCGGCGCCGGCGGCCTGTTCTCGGTCTTGTTCGATGAACGCTACAGCGGCGCCCAGACCGACCGCTTCATCGATGCGCTGACTTTTTTCAAGATCGGTTACAGCTGGGGCGGCGCGAACAGCCTGTGCGTGCCTTATCCGGTGCGCCAGATGCGCAAGAACTGGCAAGCCAAGGGCGAGCTGGTGCGCTTTTATATCGGCCTGGAAGACCCGGCCGACCTGATCGCCGACATCGAACAGGCGTTCGCGGCGCTGTAACGCAGGGAAAGACGGTGCCTTGGAGGCCGTTTCAAAATGGGCGTGGCAAGGCGCGGCGACGAAGACAGTACGCCTGTACGGCAAGGAGCTGTAACGCAGCTACGCCCATTTTGTAACGGCCTCTTACACCGGCATCGCCTTGTTGTCGTTCAAGTCCAGGAAGCCCTTCAGCAGGCGGTAGGCTTTCCACAGCCAGGCGACGATCCACACCAGGAAGGCCAGCGGGATACCGACCAGCGTCATCCACAGCACGCCGCCCGCCACCATCCACACCAGGTACCACCAGAACGAGCGGATTTGCCAGGTGTGATGGCTGTGCACGAAGGTGCCGAGTGTATCGCCGCGCTTGATGTAATTGATCGCCAGCGGGATGAACGACAACAGCCCGAGCGAAAAGAGGAAGCTGGCCGCATGGACCAGGTATAACCACCAGGCCAGGTTTTTCGCCGAGCGCAGACCGCTATCCAGAACGATTTCGTTTGACATGAAAGCTCCCCTGATTGAGCTTTCAATTATAGCAATCTTGCGTGCCGGGATGGCGCACGTGCGGCGGCGGCGGCGGGGTCGTCCGGACCAGCCTTTCAAGTAGAAAAAAACAATACCTTTGTCTCATTCTCAGCAGAAATCTGTCTTTCTTATTTGAATTTATCGACAGTTTCTCCAAGGCAGTATAGAGTGTCATTGTCCCGGCAGTTCCTGGGACCGGCACCTCAAACCCGTGTCGCGCGCCGCCCTGACGGGGCTTACCTGGCGCTATCCCTTATTCCATTTTGATGTCGGCGACGCCATGCGTATGGCTGAGCATTGCATATCCCGATTTTACGGTGGTGTGAGACCGCCACGACAGGACATAGAAGAGCCATGCCCAAGCCGGATTTTGCCAGATTTCGCCGCCGCCATGCGCCACTGCTGGCGCGCAGTGCCGCCGCCGCCGCCATGCTGCTGGGGTGCGGACCGGCCATCGCCGACGATGCGGCGGCCGACGACGGCGCCAAACCGGCCTGGACCTTCGGCGGCTTCGGCACGGCGGGCGCGGTGCACTCAAACGAAAGCCAGGCGGACTTCACGACCAACCCCGTCAAATCCGGCGGCGTCGGCCATGGCCGCAGCTGGAGCGCCGATGTCGACAGCCGCCTGGGCGTGCAACTGGGCCTGGCCTTCAGCCCGCGCTGGTCGGCCGTGCTGCAACTGGTCTCGGAACGCGGCTTGCAGGATTCCTGGCGCCCGGCGCTCGAATGGGCCAACGTCAAATACCGGGCCACGCCGGACCTGAGCGTGCGTCTCGGCCGCGTCGCCTTGCCGCTGTTCCTGGCCGGCGATTATCTCAAGGCCGCTTATGCCTTGCCATGGGTGCGGCCGCCGGTCGAACTGTACGGCGCCATCCCGATCAGCTATAGCGACGGCGTCGACGCCAGCTACCGCTGGAGCGGCGGCGGCTTGAACAACGTGACCCAGGCCCAGTTCGGCCATGCCGAGATCAAATTCAGTGAGCAGTCGCGGGCCAGTGCGCGCGGCCTGGCGAGTGTGTCCAACACCACCACCGCCGGCGCGCTGACGCTGCGCGTCAGCATCCTGACGACGAAGTTGAGCTGCAACCTGGCGCAATCCCTGTTCGATGGCCTGCGCCAGTTCGGCGCGCAA
>DASYLQ010000573.1:0-15718 GCA_036009485.1 Janthinobacterium sp. | reverse complement strand
TGGCGGCCGCCATCATCGCCTATGCCTTGAATCCCGGCGTCGACCGTCTGGCCGGGCTGCGCCTGGGGCGCTTCGGCGTGCCGCGCGCGCTGGCGGTGCTGATGGTGGTGCTGTTGTTCCTGCTCGCCCTGATCGCCCTGGCGCTGATCGTGGTGCCGGTGCTGCGCACCGAAGTGCCGCTGCTGCAGGCGCAGATCCCGCAATTCCTCGTCAAGCTGAACGAGTTGCTGGGGCCCCGGCTGAGCGAGATGGGCATCCACGTCCGCCTCGACAGCGCCGGCATCAAGACCCTGCTGTCGCAGCAGATCGCCGCCAGCGGCGATGAAATCTGGAGCGCCGTGCTGGCCTCGGCGCGCGTCGGCGGCACCGCCGTGCTGGGCTGGATCGCCACCGTGGTGCTGATTCCCTTCGTGCTGTTTTACCTGCTGCTGGATTGGCATCCGATGCTCGCGCGCATCGCCGGCGCCGTGCCGCGGCGCTGGGTCAGCCAGACCGTAAGCATGGGCAATGAAGTCGATACGCTGCTGGCGCAATACCTGCGCGGCCAGTTGCTGGTGATGCTGGTATTGGCGGCCTACTACTCGGTGGCGCTGATGGTCGCCGGCTTCGACGTCGCGTTGCCGGTCGGCATACTTACCGGCTTGCTGGTGTTCATCCCCTACCTCGGCTTCGGCCTCGGCCTGGCGCTGGCCCTGATCGCCGCCGTGCTCCAGTTCAGCGACTGGCACGGCTTGATCGCCGTCGCCATCATCTACGGCGTCGGCCAGACGCTGGAAGGCTTTTTCCTGACGCCGCGCCTGGTCGGCGAACGCATCGGCCTGAACCCCCTGGCCGTCATCTTCGCCCTGCTCGCCTTCGGCCAGTTGTTCGGATTTGTTGGAGTTTTGCTCGCTTTGCCCGCTTCCGCCATCTTAATGGTCGCTTTCCGGCACTTGCGCCGCCACTATCTGGGCAGCACCTTCTATAATGCATGAAGGAAAAAAAATAACAGCGATGCAAAACAACGGGACAGGGCGAACGCCATGAAACAACTGGTGCTCGATTTAGGCGCAGACCAGGCGCACAGCCTCGATTCCTTCGAGGTGGGACAGAATGCGGAACTGGCGCAATTGATGCGCCAGTTCGCCGCGCGCAGCTCGCGCGAGCATTTCGCCTACCTGTGGGGCGAGGCCGCCGCCGGCAAGACCCACCTGCTGCAGGCGCTGTCGGCCACCGCCTATTCGCGCTACATCGCCCCCGACGACCCGGAAAGCGCCTTTATCTACACCCCCGGCACCACCCTGTACCTGCTCGACGATTGCGAACGCCTGGCGCCGGCGGCGCAGATCTGGGCCTTCGGCCTGTTCAACCAGATCCGCGACAACGGCGCCTTCATGGTCAGCAGCGGCCCTGTGCCGCCGGCCGTGCTGCCGGTGCGCGAAGACCTGCGCACGCGCATGGGCTGGGGCTTGATCTACCAGATCCACGCCCTGACCGACGCCGAAAAGGTGGCGGCGCTGACCCAGACCGCAACCAGCCGCGGCTTGACGCTGTCGCCCGGCGTGATACCCTATCTGCTGTCCCATTTTCGGCGCGACATGCGCTCGCTGTCGACGATGCTGGACTCCCTAGACCAATATTCCCTGGAGACTCAGCGCCCGATCACCTTGCCGCTGTTGCGCGAGTTGCTGCAGGCGGAAGCGAAAGAATGATGAACCTGGCCCTGTTTGACCTCGACCACACCCTCCTGCCCATCGATTCCGACCATGAATGGGGCGAATTCCTGGTACGCACCGGCGCCGTCGACGGCGCCGCCTTCCAGCGCCGCAACGACGCCTTCTTCGCCCAATACCAGGCCGGCGCGCTGGACCCGGTCGAATACCTGGAATTCGCCCTCGGCACCCTGGCCGCCTTCCCGCGCGCGCGCCTCGACGCCATGCACGCGCAATTCATGGCCGAAGTGATCTTGCCGGCGATCCGCCCGCGCGCCCGCGCCCTGCTGCGGCAGCACCTGGACGCCGGCGACCTGGTGGCCATCGTCACCGCCACCAACCACTTCGTGACGGCGCCCATCGCCGCGGCGCTGGGGGTCGAGCACCTGATCGCCGCGATGCCCGAGCGCGACGCCGAGGGCAGGATCACCGGCAAGCTGCTCGGCACGCCGACCCACGGCGCCGGCAAGGTGGCGCATACCCTGGCTTGGCTGAAAAGCCTGGGCAAGACCCTGGACGGCTTCGAACGCAGCCATTTTTACAGCGATTCGCACAACGACATTCCGCTGATGTCGGCCGTCACCCATCCCGTCGCGACCAATCCCAACGCCGCACTCACCAGCCATGCCACGGCCCATGGCTGGCCATTACTCCATTTATTCAATGATTAAGAAACTCATCCGCAAGATCCTCGGCGTCAAACCAACCCCGGAGCGCAACGCTGCCGAGCCGCTCATCCTCGGGGCGCAGGAGCACGGCATCGACCCGCAACTGGTCAGCGCGAACGCGATCCGCGTCACCAGCACGCTGCAGGAAGCCGGCTACCAGGCCTTCGTCGTCGGCGGCGCCGTGCGCGACTTGCTGCTGGGCGTGAAACCGAAGGATTTCGACGTCGCCACCAACGCCACGCCGGAACAGGTGAAGCGCCTGTTCCGGCGCGCCTTCATCATCGGCAAGCGCTTCCAGATCGTCCACGTGATGTTCGGCCAGGACTTGCTCGAAGTGACCACCTTCCGCGGCGCCGGCGCCGATTCGGCGCCCAAGGATGAACACGGCCGCGTCCTGCGCGACAATACCTTCGGCCTGCAGCACGAGGATGCGCTGCGGCGCGACTTCACCATCAACGCCATGTATTACAACCCGGCGACTCAGGAAGTGCTGGACTACCACGGCGGCATCGCCGACATCCGCGCCAAGACCCTGCGTATCATCGGCCAGCCCGAGGCGCGCTACCGGGAAGACCCGGTGCGCATGCTGCGCGTGGTGCGCTTCGCCGCCAAGCTGAAATTCGCCATCGAGCCGAGCAGCGCCGCGCCTATCCCGGTGATGGCGCCGCTGATCAACAACGTGCCGGCGGCGCGCGTCTTCGATGAAATGCTGAAACTGCTGATGAGCGGCCACGCGCTGGCCTGCCTGCAGCAGTTGCGCAAGGAAGGCTTGCACCACGGCTTGCTGCCGCTGCTCGACGTGGTGCTGGAACAGCCGCTGGGCATCAAGTTCGTCACCCTGGCGCTGGACGCCACCGATCAGCGCATCATGGCCGGCAAGCCGGTCTCGCCGGGCTTCCTGTTCGCTTCCCTGCTGTGGCATCAGGTGCTGGAAAAATGGACCGCCTACCGCGCCGCCGGCGAATTCCCCATCCCGGCGCTGCACCTGGCGGCCGACGACGTGCTCGATTCGCAGACGGAAAAACTGGCGCTGCAGCGCAAGATCGGCTCCGACATGCGCGACATCTGGGCCATGCAGCCGCGCTTCGAGCGGCGCAGCGGCAAGTCGCCGCACAAGCTGCTGGAACACCTGCGCTTCCGCGCCGGCTACGACTTCCTGCTGCTGCGCTGCGCCTCGGGCGAGATCGACGCCGGGATCGGCGAATGGTGGACCGCCTTCTATGAAGGCGACGAAATCGCCCGCGAAGAATTGCTGAACAAGGCCAACGCGCCGGCCGGCGGCCCGAAACACAAGCGCGCGCCGCGCCGCGGCAACCGCGGCAAGACCGGCGCCACGAGCACCGGCGGCGACGGCGCCGAATAAGCATGAGCGCATCGCGTACGGCCGCCTGGATCGGCATCGGCGCCAACCTGGGCGACGCCCGCGCCAACGTGCAAGACGCCATCGCCCGGCTGGCGCAACTGCCGGACAGCGCGCTGCTGGCGGCGTCCAGCCTGTACCGCACCGCCCCTATCGACTCCGGCGGCGACGACTACATCAACGCCGTGGCGCGCATCGAGACCGCGCTGGCGCCCGCGGCGCTGCTGCGGGCGCTGCAGGCGATCGAACTGGCGCACGGCCGCGAGCGGCCCTACCGCAACGCCCCGCGCACCCTCGACCTCGACATCCTGTTATATGGCGACAGGCAGATCGCCGGCGCCGCGCTGCAAGTGCCGCACCCGCGCCTGACCGAACGCGCCTTCGCGCTGGTGCCGCTGCTGGAACTCGATGCACGGCTGGAGATCCCCGGGCGCGGCCCGGCGCGGGACTTTCTGCCCGGCGTCGCCGGCCAGGGCATCGCCAAAATCGCCTGAAGTCCGGGCGGCGGCCGGCGATTTCAGCCGCCGTCCGCAAACGCAGTTAAAATCGCCATCCCGCGCGCCCGATTGCATGCAAGCAGGCGCCACCGAACAATTCACTTTAGAGGACTGCCATGGCCGGGTATTTGGAAGGAAAAGATATGACGGGAAGCGATACAGGTTCTGCCGCAAATTCGAACACGACGCCGAACCTAACGCCGAATACGGCGCCGGCCAAGCCGGCGGCGCCGAAAGCCGTCACGCTGCCGTCGCTGAACGCCATGGTTGCGGCGGGCCAGCGCATCACCATGCTGACCGCCTATGACGCCAGCTTCGCCTCGCTGATGGACCGCTGCGGCGTCGAGACGCTGCTGATCGGCGATTCGCTCGGCATGGTGTGCCAGGGCCATAGTTCGACGCTGCCGGTGACCGTCGCCGACATCTGCTACCACACCGCGGCGGTGGCGCGCGGCGCCAAGACGGCGCTGGTGCTGGCCGACATGCCCTTCGGCAGCTATGCGACGCCGGAAGCGGCCTACCACAATGCCGTGCTGATGATGCAGGCCGGCGCGCAAATGGTCAAGATCGAGGGCGGCGCCTGGCTGGCCGACACGGTCAAGTTCCTGCATGAGCGCGCGATTCCGGTCTGCGCCCATCTCGGCCTGACGCCGCAATCGGTGCACCAGCTGGGCGGCTACAAGGTGCAGGGCAAGACCGTCGAAGGCGCCGAGCGCCTGAAGGCCGACGCGCTGGCGCTGCAGGCGGCCGGCGCGGCGATGCTGGTGCTGGAAGCCATCCCTGCGCAGCTGGGCAAGGAAGTCACCGAATTGCTGGCGATCCCGACCATCGGCATCGGCGCCGGCCCCGACTGCTCCGGCCAAGTGCTGGTGATGCACGACATGCTAGGCGTTTTCCCCGGCCACAAGGCGCGCTTCGTGAAAAACTTCATGGATGGCCAGACCAGCATCGACGCCGCGGTGAAAGCCTTTGTCGCCGAGGTCAAGGACGGCAGCTTCCCGGGTCCGGAACACTGTTTTTAAGTTAACGCCGCCAGGCAGTCGTCGAAGGCGGATAAAAACCGGTCGATATCGTCTACCTCGGTTTCCGGGCACACCAGCAGCATATTGTGGAAGGGCGTGATCAGGAAGCCGCGGTTCAGCATGTATAAATGGATGATGCGCTCCAGCTGGGCGTCCATGCCGGCCGCCGCCTCCCGGCCGTTCAGCGGCGCGACCGGCGTGAACTGGAATTCGGTGCGCGCGCCGGCCTGCGTCACGCACCACGGCAAGCCGTGTCCGGCGATGGCGCGGCGCAGTCCCAGCGCCAGCCGGTCGGCCAGCGCAAACATCTTGTCATAGGCGGCGACGGTCATCACGTCGGCCAGGCTGGCGCGCAGCGCCGTCATCGTCAGCATATTCCCCGACAGCGTGGTGCCGACGCCGGAATGCCCGGCCGGCGCGCTGTTCTTGACGTGCTCGATGCGCTTGCCCAGCGTTTCCGTGAAGCCGTAGACGGCGCAGGGCACGCCGGCGGCGATCGGCTTGCCCACCACCAGCGCATCCGGCAGCATGCCGTGCGCCCGCGCGTAACCGCCGGGCGCGCTGCTGATGGTGTGGGTCTCGTCGATGACCAGCAGGCTGCCGTTGCGGCGGATGATGTCCTGCGCCGCATGCCAGTAGCCGGGCTGGGGCAGCACCATGCCGACATTGGTCATGACAGGCTCGGCCAGCACGCAGGCGACGTCGCCCGCGGCCAGCGCCGCTTCCAGCGCCTGCAAGTCGTTGAATTCGATGACCCTGGTGTAGCGGGTCAGGTCGTAGACCTGGCCCAGCAGGCTGTCGCGCTGGCCGGGCACGCCGCCGATCAGGTCGACGAAGACGTCGTCGACGGTGCCGTGGTAGCAGCCGTTGAACACCAGGACTTTTTGCCGTCCGGTGGCGGCGCGCAACCAGCGCAGCACGAAGCGGTTGGCGTCCGAGGCCGACAGCGCAAACTGCCAGTACGGCAAGCCGAAGCGGCGCGCCAGTTCCTCGCCGACCCAGATCGCATCTTCCGACGGCAGCATGGTGGTATAGCCGCGCGTGGTCTGCTTCGAAATCGCCCGCGCCACCGGCCGCGGCGCATGGCCGAACATGGCGCCCGTGTCGCCCAGGCAGAAATCCACATAGACATGCTCGTCGGCGTCGCTGAAACGGGCGCCGGCCGCCTCCACCACGGTCAGCGCGAACGGCGTCGACCAATCCTTCATCCAGTGCAGCGGCACGCCGAACAGCAAATGCTTCGCCGCGCGCGCCGCCAGCGCCTGCGAGTTCGGGTTGTTTTGCACAAAATGCAGTTCTTCCGCGACGGCCAGCGCCAGCGCGCGCTCCCAGTTCACACCATGACGCTTCATTCCGGCTTCCTCTACACCAGCAGCATCAGGTGTTCGCGCTCCCACGAACTGATGACGCGGCTGTAGGTTTCAAATTCCAGCTCCTTGACTTCGCAAAACGCCCGCACGAACAGGCCGCCCAGTATATCGCTGAGCGGCGCGCAGGAGCGCAGGCGAAAAATGGCGTCTTCCAGGTTGCGCGGCAGCTGGTCGTACACCTGTTCGGCGCTGCCGGCGGTCGGCTCGGACGGGACCAGCCCTTCGACCATGCCGAGATAACCGCAGGCCAGCGTCGCCGCCATCGCCAGGTAGGGATTGACGTCGACGCCGGGCACGCGGTTTTCGACGCGGCGGTTGGCCGGCAGCGAATTCGGGATGCGGATGCCGCAGGTGCGGTTGTCGTAGCCCCAGTGGACATTGGTCGGCGCCGACATGAAGCGCGACAGGCGGCGGTAGGAATTGACGTGGGGCGCGAACAGCAGCGTCGCCGGCGGCACGTATTTTTCATGCCCGGCGATATAGCTGAAGAACAGCGCGCTGGGGCTGCCGTCGGCATTGCTGAAGATGTTATCCCCGCTCGCCACATCGAGCACGCTCTGGTGGATATGCATCGCGCTGCCCGGTTCCGTCTCCATCGGCTTGGCCATGAAGGTGGCGAAAATCCCGTGCCGCAGCGCCGTCTCGCGCACCGCGCGCTTGAACAGGAAGACGCGGTCGGCCAGTTCCAGCGCGTCGCCGTGGGAAAAATTGATTTCCATCTGGCCGGCGCCGGCTTCGTGGATCAGCGTCTCGACGCCCAGCTGGTGGGCATTGCAAAACGCGGACAGCTCGAGAAAGAACGGGTCGAAGTCGTTGACCGCGTCGATCGAATACGACTGCCGGCCCGACTCGGTCTTGCCGCTGCGGCCCAGCGGCGGCGTCAGCGGCTCGTGCGGATTGGCGTTGCGCGCCACCAGATAGAATTCCATCTCGGGCGCCACCACCGGCTTCCAGCCGCGTTCCGCGTACAACTGCAGCACGCTGCGCAGCACCGCCCGCGGCGACAGGCCGACCGGCGTGCCGTCGAAATTGCGGCAATCGTGGATCACCAGCGCCACCGCCTCCGCGGCCCAGGGCACGACGCGCAGCGTCGCCAGGTCGGGCACGCAGATCATGTCCGGGTCGGTGGCGCCGACATAGGGCAGGTTGTCGGGCTGCTCGCCGTTGACGGTATTGAGCAGCACGCTTTTCGGCAAGCGCATCTCGCCTTCGCTGAGGAACAAGTCCTTGGGCAGGATCTTGCCGCGGGCGATGCCGGTCATGTCGGCGATCACGCATTCGACTTCGTGGATATTCCGCTCGCGCAGGAAATTGCGCATGGCCTGGCTCATCTCGCTCTCCTCCAAGTTGGGGACTCCGTTCAGTAACTTCCTATGTGGATCCAGGTGGTCTTCAGCTCCGTGTACTTGTCGAAGGCGTGCAGCGACTTGTCGCGGCCGTTGCCGGACTGCTTGTAGCCGCCGAAGGGCACCGTGATGTCGTCGCCGTCGTACTGGTTGACGTGCACGGTGCCGGCGCGCAGCGCCCGCGACACCTGGACCGCCTTGCTGATGTCGGCGCTCCACACCGCCGCCTGCAAGCCGTACGGCGTCGCATTCGCCTGCCGCACCGCCTCATGGATATCGCTGAAAGACAGCACGGACAGGACAGG
Source organism: Janthinobacterium sp. (assembly GCA_036009485.1). GTDB lineage: Bacteria > Pseudomonadota > Gammaproteobacteria > Burkholderiales > Burkholderiaceae_D > Janthinobacterium. Next base: position 7,459 of record DASYLQ010000573.1, on the reverse strand, counting down.
GCCGAAGATTTCTTCGCGGGCGATGCGCATGCCGCTGTCGACCCGGTCGAACAGGGTCGGCTCGACATACAGGCCGCCGCTGTCGGCGCGCGCCCGGCCGCCGCCCGACAACAGGGTTGCGCCGCCCTCCTTGCCGGCCCGGATATAGTCCAGCACCGTGTTCATCTGCGTGGCGTCGACGATGGCGCCCATGACGGTGGCTTCGTCGAGCGGATCGCCGGGCTGGAAGTGCGGCATCATGGCCAGCGCCTTGTCCAGGAAGCGCTGCTTGACCGATTCTTCGATGAACAGGCGCGAAGGCGCATTGCAGCTTTCGCCCTGGTTGAAAAAGATGGAGCCGATGGCGGCGGCGACGGCGGCGTCCAGGTCCGGGCAATCGGCGCAGACGATGTTGGCCGACTTGCCGCCCAATTCGGTCCAGGCCCGCTTCAGGTTCGACTGGCCGGCCATTTGCAGGATCAGTTTGCCGGTGCGGGTAGAGCCGGTGAAGGCAATGCAATCGACGTCCATGTGCAGGGCCAGCGCGGCGCCGGCTTCGTGGCCGTAGCCAGGCACGACGTTGAACACCCCCGCCGGCAGGCCCGCCTCGAGCCCGATCTCGGCCAGGCGCAGGGCCGTCAGCGGCGATTTTTCGGACGGTTTCAAGACCACGCTGTTGCCGGCGGCGAGGGCCGGGGCGATCTTCCAGGCCGCCATGATCATCGGGTAATTCCACGGCACGATGGCGGCCACCACGCCGACCGGTTCGCGCGTGATCAGGGCCAGGCTGCTGGCCGGCGTCGGCGCGATTTCATCGTAGATCTTGTCGGTCGCCTCGCCGTACCAGCGCAGGCAGTTGGCGGTGGCGCCCACGTCCACGCTCTGGCTGTACTTGATCGGCTTGCCCATGTCCAGGGTTTCCAGCAGCGCCAGCTCGGGCCCGTATTGCTGAACCAGGTCGGCGAAGCGGATCAGCACGCGCTTGCGCTGGGCCGGCGACTTGCCGGCCCAGCGCCGGTCTTCGAAGGCGGCGCGGGCGGCCGCCACGGCCAGGTCGACGTCGGCGGCAGCGCAGCGCGCCACCGGCCCCAGGCTGCGGCCGTCGACCGGCGACAAGTCGTCGAATTGCTGTTCCGATGTCGCCCAGGCGCGCTGGCCGCCGATGAAGGCGCGGCCGTCGATGTGCAGGCCGGCGGCGCGCTGATGCCATGTTGTCGTTGTCATGTCTTCCTCCTGAAAGTCCACCATTCGACCGCCGCGCCGCCCATCGGCTTGAGCCGGCTAGCCGTCCTTGAATGCCATCGCCACCTGCTTTTGCCGCAGCCGTTCGCCGCGCGCCAGCAGCAGGCCGGAAACGACGACGCCGATCGACACCACCAAAATTGTCAGCGCCGCCACGGCGTTGACGCGCGGGTCCAGCCCCAGGCGGGCGCGCGAAAAAATCACGATCGGCATCGTCGACGAGCCTGGCCCCGACAGGAAGGCCGACAGCACCACGTCGTCCAGCGACAGCGTGAACGTCAGCAGCCAGGCCGAGGCGAGCGCCTGCGTGATGTTGGGCAGGGTCACCAGGAAAAACACCTGGTGCGGACGGCAGCCGAGGTCCATCGCCGCCTCTTCCAGCGACTTGCTCATCTCTTGCAGGCGCGACTGCACCACCACCGTGGCGTAGGCCATGCCCAGCAAAGTGTGGCCGACCCAGATCGTGAACATGCCGCGCTCGGGAAAACCGAACAGCTTTTCCACCGACACCAGCATCAGCAGCAACGACAGGCCGATGATCACTTCCGGCATCACCAGCGGCGCGCTGACCATGCCGGAAAACAGGGTGCGCCCGGCGAAGCGGGGGTAGCGCTGCAGCGCGAAGGCGGCGAAGGTGCCGAGGAAAACCGAGGCGCAGGCGGCCAGCACGGCGATCTTCAGCGACAGGCCGAAGCCGGAAATGATTTCGCCGTCGTGCATCAATTCGCCATACCAGCGCAGCGAAAAGCCGCTCCACACCATGTCCTGGCGCGAGCTGTTGAAGGAAAAGACGATCAGCACCAGGATGGGCAGGTACAGAAAAACATAGCCCAGCGAGAGCCAGCCGCGGCCGAACCAGCGCTGCAGGAAGGTCGCGCCGCTCATGCCCGCTCCTCCCGCTGTTCGGCCTTGTATTTGTTCAGCACCGCCATCGGCACCAGGATCGCCAGGATCACCACCACCGTCACCGAGGACGCCAGCGGCCAGTCGTTATTGGTGAAGAATTCATCCCACAGCACGTGGCCTATCATCAGGGTTTCCGGCCCGCCCAGCAATTCCGGGATCACGTATTCGCCCAGCGCCGGGATGAACACCAGCATGGAACCGGCGATGATGCCGGACTTCGACAGCGGCACCGTGATGCGCCAAAAGGCTTGCAGCGGCGTCGCGCCGAGGTCGGCCGCCGCCTCCAGGAAGCGCAAGTCCATCTTCACCAGGTTGGCGTACAGCGGCAGGATCATGAAGGGCAGGTAGGCGTACACCATGCCGATGGTCAGCGAAAACGGCGTGTTCATCATGTGCAGCGGCGCGCCGATGACGCCGAGCGACAGCAGCAGATGGTTGACGATGCCCTGGTTGGCCAGGATGCCCTTCCAGGCGTAGATGCGCAGCAGGAAGGAAGTCCAGAACGGCAGCATCACCAGCATCATCAGCACCGGGCGGATGGTGGCGCGGGCGCGCGCCATGAAGTAGGCGAAGGGATAGCCGATCAGCAGGCACAGGACGGTCGTGACGGCGGCGTACCTGATCGAGCTGAGATAGGTCAGCACGTACAAATCGTCCTGGAAGATGAAGAGGTAGTTCGCCATCTTCAGGTTCAGGTGCACGGCGCCGCCGGCGAAGGAAATCAGGCTGCCGACCTGGGCGCCGTTTTCCATCTCGGTCAAGCTGATGTGGGCGACGATCAGGAAGGGAATCAAAAAGGTCGCCAGCAGCCACAGGAAGGGCAGGCCGATGACGAAGCGCCGGCCGCCGGTCCGGCGCCGCGCGGGAACATGGCTGGCGCTGGTGTTGAGCGTAGTATTCATCGTAGTATTCATCGTGCGCCTCAGCTGGTCAGCAGCACGGTATCGGCGCCGTCCCACCAGGCGAATACGCGCTGTTCGCGGCGCAGGCCGGCGCCGTCGTGGCGCGCGGCGTTGGTGCGCGCCACCTTGATTTCCATGCCGCTGTCGAGGCGGACGTGGTAGCGCGTCTCGTTGCCGAAATAGGCGATCGCCGAGATCACGCCCTCGACGCAGTTGTAGCCGTCTTCGGCGGCGCTGCCGCGCTGCCCGGGCGCCGGCGCTTCCAGCTGCAGGCTGACTTTTTCCGGCCGCACGGCGACGCCGACCCGCATGCCGGCGGCGCCGCCGATGCCGTGGCTGATGTAATGGCGGCATTCGGGGCTGTCGACCACCACGTGGTCCGGCTCGTCGACGCTGACGCGGCCGTCGAACAGGTTGACGCTGCCGATGAAGTCGGCGACGAAGCGGCAGTTCGGCGTTTCATAGATGTCGCCCGGCGCGCCGACCTGCAGGATGCGGCCTTCGCTCATCACGGCGATGCGGGTGGCCATGCTCATCGCCTCGGCCTGGTCGTGGGTGACCATCACGCAGGTCACGCCGACCTGCTCGATGATGTTGACCAGCTCGAGCTGGGTGCGTTCGCGCAGTTTCTTGTCGAGCGCGCCCAGCGGCTCGTCCAGCAGCAGCAATTGCGGCCGCTTGGCCAGGCTGCGCGCCAGCGCCACGCGCTGCTGCTGGCCGCCCGACAACTGGTGCGGCTTGCGGTGGCCGTAGGCCGCCAGTTGCACCAGGTTCAGCATCTGATCGACGCGCGCCGCCACCTCATCCTTCGGCAAGGCGTCGCGGCGCAGGCCGAAGGCGACGTTGTCCCATACCGACAGGTGCGGAAACAGGGCATACGACTGGAACATCATATTGATCGGCCGCTGGTAGGGCGGCACGCCGGCGATGTCCTGGCCGGCCAGCAGGATCTGGCCGGCGCTGGGGGTCTCGAAACCGGCCAGCATGCGCAGCAGCGTCGATTTGCCGCAGCCGGAACTGCCCAGCAGGGCGAAGATTTCGCCCTTGTCGATGGCGACCGACACATCGTCGACGGCGCGCACGCCGTCGAAGTCCTTGACCAGGTTGCGGATGGATAAAAAAGGCTGGCCGAAGCTATCGGGCACGGGCACGGCGGCGGGTAAAGCAGTCGTCATGGTCTGTATTGGTCTGGGTAAAAACGGGTCGTATGGGTGGATAAGCCGGGCTGCAACGGACAAAGCGCGTACAAAGCGCGGCGCGTCCGGGTGCCCCCATGTTTACCATGCTTTTCAGCCGGCCACAATGTCTACCGTTGATCTACCGTCCGCGCCCCGGCGTCCGCGCCGAATTATACCCAGCCGCGGCCCTGCAGATCGCGGTAAGTCAAGTCCAGGCAGTGGCGGATCAGGGCGAGCATCTCATCGATCTGGGCCCGGGTCATGATCAGCGGCGGCGCGATGATCATGCGCTCGCCGACCGCGCGCATGATCATGCCCTGCTTGAACATGTGGCCGCGGCAGATCATGCCGACGCCCAGCGCGGGATCGAACAGGACGGCGTCGTGCGGCGTCGCGCCTTTTTTGCGCACCAGGTTCAGCCCGGCGAGGAAGCCGCAACTGTCGGCATAGCCCACCAGCGGATGATCGGCCAGCGCGGCGAAGCCCGCCGCCAGATAGGGGCCGGTATCCTGGCCGACTTGCTCCACCAGTTTTTCCTCTTCCAGGATGCGGATATTTTCCAGCGCCGCGGCGCAGGCCACCGGATGGCCGGAATAGGTGAAGCCGTGGGAAAATTCGCCGCCGCGCTCGATCAATGCCTCGGCGACGCGGTCGCCCACCAGCACGCCGCCCATCGGCACGTAGCCGGAAGTGACGCCCTTGGCGAAGGTGATCAGGTCGGGACGCATGCCGAACAGTTCCGAGGCAAACCACTTGCCGGTGCGGCCGAAGCCGCAAATGACTTCGTCGACGATCAGCAGGATGCCGTATTGGTCGCAGATGCGCTGGATCTCCGGCCAGTAGGTGGCCGGCGGGATCACCACGCCGCCGGCGCCCTGGACCGGCTCGCCGATGAAGGCGGCGATGCGGTCGACGCCATGGCGCAGGATTTCCGTTTCCAGCCACGAGGCCGCCAGTAGCCCGAACTCATCCGGCGTCATGCCCTGCCCGGCCAAAAAATAGTTGGGCTGGCCGATATACGTGACATTCGGGATCGGCAAGCCGCCCTGGGCGTGCATGCCGCCCATGCCGCTCAGCGAAGCTGAGCCCATGGTGCTGCCGTGATAGGCGTTTTGCCGGCTGATGACGATGTTCTTGTGTTTATAACCCTGCAAATCCCAGTAGCGCCGCACCATGCGCAGGTTGGTGTCGTTGGCTTCCGAACCGGAGCAAGTGAAAAAGACCCGCGAAAATCCCGCCGGCGCGAGCTGCGCCAGCTTCGCCGCCAGTTGCACCGCCGGCACATTGGTGGTGTGGAAGAAGCTGTTATAGAAGGGCAGCGTTTCCATCTGCCGGTACACGGCCTGGGAAATGCTGGTGCGGCCATAGCCGACGTTGACGCACCACAGCCCGGACATGCCGTCGAGGATCTTGCGGCCTTCCGAATCCCACAGGTAGATGCCGTCGCCGCGCACGATCACGCGGGCGCCGGTCGCGCTCAACTGCTTGAAGTCGGTAAACGGATGCAGGAAGTGCGCCGTATCCATTTGCTGGATGGCGCGGGTGTCGAAGGTTTCCGGCTCGGCGCCGGGCGCCTTGATATCGGATGGCATGGGGGATCCTGTGCTGGCAAGTTAACTGGAGGCGTTCAAAATGGGCGCAGCAAGGCGCGGCGACGCGGACAGTACGCCTGTACGGCAAGGCGCTGCAACGACGCTGCGGCCATGTTGAAACCGGCTCCTATACGTGTAAAAGCAGGTGTTCGCGTTCCCAGGGACTGATCACGGTCATGAATTCCTGGTGTTCCAGGTCCTTGATCGCCGCATACACGTCGATAAAGCGCTCGCCCAGCACCGTGCGCAGCTTGTCCTCGGCGCGCAGCAATTGCAGCGCCTCGGGCAAGCCTTGCGGCAGCTCGAATTCGAGTTCATAGGCGCTGCCCTCCATCATCGGCGTCGGTTCCAGCTGCTCGGTCATGCCGAGGTAGCCGCAAGCCAGCGTCACCGCCAGCGCCAGGTAGGGATTGGCGTCGGCGCCGATGATGCGGTTTTCGATGCGCCTGTCCTGCACGCCGGATTCCGGCACGCGGAAACCGACCGTGCGGTTGTCCAGCCCCCACTGGATATTGATCGGCGCGGCCGTGTGGCGCACGATGCGGCGGTAGGAATTGACGTAGGGCGCGACGATCGCCATCGCCGACGGCATGTAGCGCTGCAAGCCGCCGATGTAATGCTTGAAGATGGGCGCGGCCGAGCCGTCGGCACTGCTGAAGATGTTCAGCCCCGTCCTGGCGTCGACCACGCTCTGGTGCACATGCATCGCCGAGCCCGGCTCGCCGGCCATCGGCTTGGCCATGAAGGTGGCGTACATATCGTGCTTCATGGCGGCCTCGCGCAGGGTGCGCTTGAAGAAGAAGACCTTGTCGGCCAGGCCGAGCGGATCGCCGTGCAGAAAGTTGATTTCCATCTGGCCGGCGCCGATTTCATGGATCAGCGTGTCGACGTCCAGGTTCATCATCTCGCAATAATCGTAGATATCCTCGAACAAGGGGTCGAACTCGTTGACGGCGTCGATGCTGTAGACCTGGCGGCTGGTCTCGGCGCGGCCGCTGCGGCCGATCGGCGCCCTGAGCGGAAGGTCGGGATCGCTGTTTTTCGCGGTCAGGTAAAACTCCAGCTCGGGCGCGACGACCGGCTTCCAGCCCTTGTCGGCGTAGAGCTTGAGGACGCGCCGCAGCACCGAACGCGGGGCGAAATCGACCAGGCGGCCGTCGGAAAAATAACAGTCGTGGATCACTTGCGCGGTCGGGTCGGTGGCCCAGGGCACCATGGTGATGGTGGTCGGGTCGGCCTTGAGGATCATGTCGCGGTCGGTGGTCGAGATGGCGCGGTCGTAGCCGGCGTCCTTCAGCGGATAGTTGCCGGTGACGGTCATGCCCAGCACCACTTCCGGAATGCGCATGCCGCGCTCCTGGGTGAATTTCCCGCGCGGCAGGATCTTGCCGCGCGCGACCCCGGTCAGGTCGGGCACCAGGCATTCGATCTCGGTGACGCGTTTCTCGTTCAGCCACAAATCCATGTCGGTATAGGTAAAATTTTCGCGAATTGCCATTGCTCCCCCCGATGTTTATCGTTCACCATGTTTGTCCCGATAGCCGCGGCAGGCGTCGCCGAAGGCCTTGAACAGCTTCATCGATACCGGATTGTCGGCGATATGCCATTCGGGATGCCATTGCAGCGCCAGCGTAAAGCCGGGCGCGGCCGGCATCGAATA
>DASYLQ010000572.1:0-7425 GCA_036009485.1 Janthinobacterium sp. | reverse complement strand
CGCCGCCGCACGCTCCCGCTCCCGCTCCCGCTCCCGCGCCGCGGCGGCGGCGCTGGCTGCGCCGCACGCTGGCCGGCGTCGCCGCGCTCGCCGTGCTGCTGGGCGGCGCCTTCTGGCTGCTGGGGCGCGAATCGACGCTGCAGGCGCTGGCGCAAAAGGCGGCCAGGGCCAGCGGTGGCGAGATCGCCGTCAGCGGCGTCAGCGGCTCGCTGTACGGCGCGATGCACGTCGGCCACCTGGTCTACCGCGGCAGCGACAGCGTGGTCACGGCGGACGATATCGACATCAGTTGGTCGCCCTTGCAGTATTTTTCGGAAGGCGTCGTGATCCAGCGCCTGCACATCGCCAGCCTGGCGTCGCACAGCACCGGGCCGTCCAAGGCGCCGACGCTGCCGGCCGCGCTGGCGCCGCCTTTCCAGCTCAGCGTCGCCGATGCGCGCCTGGAGCGCCTGACGCTGAGCAGCTCAGGTAGCGGCGGCAGCGGCGGCAATACCGTCATTGAAAAAATCCGCTTGAGTCTCTCCGGCGACAAGAGCGGCTGGCGCTTGCGGGACGCCAGCGCCGTCACGCCCTTCGGCCTGGCGGCGGCCGAGGCCAGCATCGCCGGCCAGCGCCCCTTCGCCCTGGACGGCAAGGCCAGCCTGACGCAGATGTCGGCGCCGGCCGGCCACAAGGCGGCGCAACTGCTGGCCCAGTTGCACGGCAATCTGTCGCTGCTCGACATCAAGGCCAGCGCCGCCTCGGACCAGGCCAGCGGCGAGGCCGTGCTGACGCTGGCGCCCTTCGATCCCGTCATCCTGCGCTCGGCCAGCATCCAGGGCCGCGGCATCGATCCCTCGCGCTTCAACCGGGCCTGGCCCAAGGCCAGCCTGGAACTGCGGGCGGCGCTGGACATAGCCGCCGGCCAGCGCGTCTCCGGCAAGCTGGCCGTCAGCAACCAGGGCACGGCCGGCCCGCTCGACCATCAGTTGCTGCCGCTGCGGGGCATCAGCGCGCAACTGGGCGGCACGCTGACCGCCACCAGCGTCGACGCGGTCTTGATCGACCTGGCGGCGGCCGGCAAATTCAGCGGCAGCGGCACGGTCCGGCGCAGCGCGCCGGACGCCGGCGTCGGCATCGCCTCCTTCAGGCTGCACACCGACCGCATCGACCTGAAGGCGATCCAGTCGAGCATGAAGGCGACCCGGATCGCCGGCGACGTCAGCCTGTCCAGCAGCGAAGGCAGGGACGCGGCGCACAGCACCCAGACCTTCAGCGCCTTGCTGGCGCAGGACGGCTTGCGCCTGGATTTTCAAGCCACCCTGGCCGACGCGCTGCTGCGGATCCAGCACGCGCGCCTGCAGGCCGGCAAGGGCAGCGTCAGCGTCAGCGGCCAGGCCAACCTGAAAGAGGGACAAGCCTTCAAGGCCGGCGTCAGCGCCGAGCATTTCAATCCCGCCGCCTTCGGCGACTATCCCGCCGCCGACTTGAACGCCGACGTGCGCCTGGACGGCCACATCGCGCCGGCCTGGCAGGTGGCGGCCGATTTCGCGCTGCGCCCCAGCCGCCTGTTCGGCCAGGCCTTGAGCGGCGCCGGCAAGCTGACGGCCGACGCCAAGCACGTCAGCGGCGTGCAGGCAAAACTGGCGCTGGGACAAAACAGCGTCGACTTGCGCGGCAGCTTGGGCGCCCCCGGCGAGAAACTGGCCTGGCGCGTCGACGCCCGCCAATTGTCGGCCCTGCGCAGCGACCTGGCCGGCGCGCTCGGCGCCAGCGGCATCGTCAGCGGCACGATGGCGGCGCCGCGCAGCAGTTTCGAGGCGGATGCAAGGGGCGTCGGCATCCTGGCCGCGACCGGGGCCAAGGCCGGAGCCAAAACGCCGGCCGCCGACAGCCTGTTGCATGTCAGCGGAGAGCTCGCCTTGGCGGGTCCGCAACACCATGTCGAATTGAAGGCCGCCGGCTCGGCCCAGCGCCTGAACCCGGCCGCTTTCGGCGCCTACCCGAGCGGCAGCATCAGCGCCGATTTCAGCGCCGATTTCAGCGGCGGCGCGCGGCTGGCCGGCGGCTGGCAAGCGGGCCTGGACCTGCGCCTGCGGCCGTCGACGCTGTCGAACGCGCCGCTGTCCGGCTACGCGAAATTCAAGGCCAGCGCCAGCCGCGTCGAGAATGCCGACGTCGACCTGCGCCTCGGCCCCAACGCGATCCAGGCGAAAGGCGCTTTCGGCGCGCCGCGCGACCGTCTCGACTGGAAGATCGACGCGCCGCAACTGGCCGGCATCGGACCGCAATTCGCCGGCGTGCTGCGCGGTTCCGGCAGCCTGTCCGGCACGGCCGCCGCGCCGGCGCTGGTCGCCGCTCTCAACGCCGGCGAGCTGCGCCTGTTCGGCCAGTACCAGGTCAAGGCGCTGCGCGCCAGCGCCAGCCTGAGCGCGGGCAATGGCGGCGACTACGCCTTTGTCAGCGATATCGAAGCGAGCGGTTTCACCTCGCCCGGCCTGAGCCTGGCCACTGCGCGCCTGCAAACCGGCGGCACGCGCGCCGTCCACACGCTGCAGCTGTCGGCCCGCAACGACGACTTCGACGCGGCCGCCTCGGTCAAGGGCGGCTGGAATGCCGGCGCCTGGAACGGTACGCTGGAGACGCTGCAAAACCACGGCCGCTACGCCTTCACCCTGCAGGCGCCGGTGCCGGTGCATCTGGCCGGGCCGGTCGGCAGCGGCGTCGAAGGCTTGCTGCATCCGCAGCAGATCGCCGCCTCGAACGCCACGCTGCAACTCCCGGGCGGCAGCATCAGCCTGCAAAGCCTGGAAAAAACCGGGCCGAACTGGCGCAGCACGGGGCAGGCCGCCGGCGTGCCGCTGAATTACCTGGCGCAGGCGCTGCCGGCCTGGCGCGACAACGCCAGCAGCGATCTGACGCTGGGCGCGCAATGGTCGCTGAACCTGCAGGCGGCGGCCGGCGCCGATCCGGCCATCGCCGGCATGCTGCATGCGTATCGCGAAAAAGGCGACATCACGGTCGGCTCCGACCAGCCGCTGGCGCTCGGCCTGCGCACGCTGGATGCGCGCATGGACGTCGCCGCCGGCGCGCTGCGCCTGAACGTGGAACTCGATGGCGCCCGCGCCGGCCAGTTGCGGCTCGCCGCCGGCGCGCAACTGCGGCAAGGCCGCATCGCCAACGACAGTCCGCTGACCTTGAGCGGCAGCGCCGACATGGCCTCGCTGGCCTGGCTGGCGCCGCTCACCGGCCAGCAGGGACTGGAACTGGACGGCGCGCTGAGGCTGGCCATCAGCGGCGCCGGCACGATAGGCGCGCCGGCGCTGAACGGCGACATCACGGGCAACAAGCTGATGGTGAACTGGGCCGACCAGGGCCTGAAACTGCGTAACGGCCGCTTGCAGGCAAAGCTCGCCGGCGATCAGTTGCAATTGCAGCGCCTGGCTTTCGACGGCGACCAGGGCACGCTGCAGATGGATGGCTGGGTGCGTTTCGCGAATGCCGAACCGACGATGCAATTGAAGCTCGTGGCCGACAAATTGCAGGCGCTGTCGCGGCCCGACCGCACGCTGGTGCTGAGCGGCCAGAGCACGCTGGTGCGCGACCAGAAGCGCTTCCAGCTGGACGGCAAGTTCAAGGCCGATCGCGCGCTGATCGAGCTGGCGGCGCAGGATACGCCGACACTGAGCGACGACGTGGTGGTGCTCGGCAAGGCCGGCAACGGCGCCGGCGCCGACGCCAGACCGGCGGCGCCGGGCATGCCGCTGAATATAGACCTCGAAGCCGACCTGGGCGACGCCTTCCAGTTGCGCGCCAAGGGACTCGATGCGCAACTGGCGGGCAGCGCGCATATCCGCATCCAGGAGCGGCGTCCGCCGCGCATCAACGGCAGCATCCGCGTCGTCAGCGGCACCTATGCCGCCTATGGCCAAAAGCTGAGCATCGAGCGCGGCTTGCTCAACTTCACCGGCGCCTACGACAATCCCGGCCTGAACATCCTCGCCGTGCGCAAGCGTCCCGAGGGCGAGACGCTGACCGAGACCAACGTCGAAGCCGGCGTCGAGGTGCGCGGCACGGCCCTGGCGCCGACGGCGCGGCTGGTGTCGACGCCGGCGGTGCCGGACAGCGAAAAACTGGCCTGGCTGGTGCTGGGCCACGGCAGCGACGGCACGGGCAGCGATGAAATGGGCTTGCTGACGACGGCCGCGGGGGCGCTGTTCGGCGGCTCCGGCGGCGGGCTGCAATCGCGCCTGGCCAATTCGCTCGGGCTGGATGAAGTCGGACTGGGACAATCGTCGAGCGCCACGAATACGACGGCGGCGGCCAACGGCACCCAGGCCACGGGATTGGAAAGCACGGTGGTCACGGTCGGCAAGCGCCTGTCGCAACGCGCCTACCTGAGTTTCGAGCAGGGCACCAGCACGGCGTCCAGCCTGGTCAAGCTGCGCTACAAGCTGAATACGCGCATCACGCTGCAATTCCAGACGGGCGTGAATTCGGGCTTCGACCTGCTCTACAACTGGGCCTTCGATTAAGAGCTATTCGGCGACGTCGAGACCGCGCTCTATCATGCCTTCGACATAGCTGACCAGGTAGCCGCGCAGGGAGGCGCCTTCCAGCTCATTGTCGGTCAGCGAACCGCGCGGCTCGCCTTTCTCCTGGCCATCCTGCCAGACCCGCGCCAGCCACTCCACTTCCGGGCCCGGCGTGTAGTCGATTTCGTAGTCGAAGGTTGCGCCGCCGACCCGGCGCGTGTAACTACCCTTGATGGTTTCCATGGCGGCCTTTCGGTTCAGCTCGGGTTCGGATCTGGCACAGGCTCTTCCTGCGGCACAGGATGCTCGGGAAGCGGATGGGGATGCGGGTGTTGCTCCGGCGACGGCTCGTCGGCCGGCGCCGGATCGGGCGCCCGGTGGGCGCGGACGGGCGAGACAGGAAGATCGGACGGTTCCATGACAGGCTCCCGATATCGATGGAAGCCTACCTTATCACGGGCGCGGCAGGGATGGCCACGCGATACGCCGGCGCCAGGCGCATCGGAAACCAGCCATTACGAACAAAAACACGTCGCTGAAGCTTGGCGCCTGCGCTTCGCGAAAGGCGCTAAGCCATCACTGGTGCAGCGCGCCGTCGAGGCCGCCGGACGAACGGCATAAATGGCATACAATCCCGGTTTGCCATTTTTATGCCCGCCAACGGGCCATCGGACGCCCTTCATGGAAAAAACCACCCTCGCCCTGCTCGTTCTGGTTCCGCTGCTGGTCTGGCGCATCTACTCGCGCCTGAAGCGCCTGATGCAGCGCCAGCAATCGCATCTGTGGCGCCACCGGGCGGCGATGCTGCTGTTTCCGCTGGCGATACTGGCGGCGGCGTCTGGGGCGATCGGCAATGAACTGGCGCTCGCCTGCCTCGCCGCCGGCGTGCTGGCCGGCGCCTGGGCCGGTATCTGGGGCATCAAGCTGACGCGCTTCGAGACCACCGAAAAGGGATTTTTCTACACGCCCAACCTGCACATGGGGATCGCCGTGACGATGCTGTTCGTCGCCCGCATCATCTACCGCGGCCTGGAGCTGTACATCAACAGCCGCGAGGCGCTGCCGGTGCCGAAGCCGACCCACGACTTCACGCAAAGCCCGCTGACGATGCTGACATTCGGCTTGCTGGCGGCGTATTACGCGTCCTATGCCTGGGGCCTGCTGCGCTGGCGCCGCAGCCAGAAGCCGGCCGCGGCGCTGGATTGACGGGCGTCTAATGACATTCGTGGCGGCCAAAAGTGTTTTCAAGGAAGGCCAGGTAATCCGGGTCGCTGGTGGACAAAATCGCGCAGTTGAACGGCGGCTGCTGGATTTTCCCGAACAGGTAGATGGTGCCGGTCACCGCAAAGAATTCCCTGTCATTCGATAAAAAATGCGCCTTCTGGAATTGCGCCGGATAGACGCCGCTGCGGCTGGCCGCATCGTAGGCTTTCAGGATGGCCGGGTTCTTCATCGATAAGACAGCGTAGTGATAGGCATGCAGCAGTTCATGCAGCAGGATAGGCTTGTTGGCCGGGAAAACGATGGGCTGGATGCGCACGGCACCTTCGCCGTCGCGCACTGAAAAATATCCCGGATTTCCGCGCAAGGCGGGATCGACGAGAATACGGGTTCCCTTGAAAAAATCCAGCAATTCAGGCGGCAAGCCCACCGATTCGACAATGTGCAACTGCTCGATCACCGAGTCCACCGCCGCAGGAGAGAAATCGGCTTTTTGCGCGCTGTCCAGCAGATGGTCGTCGATATGGAAACCGTGGTACTCCACCTGCGCCATCGCCAGCGGCGAGGCCAGGAACAGCGCGGACAGAAGCAGCGCCCTGATACTACCCATGCGTCGTCTCCATCGCCATCCGGCCTATTTGCTCAAGTCGACATGTTCGCCGCCGAACTGCGCCCGCAGCGGCGGCCCCTCGGCGGTGAAAGTCAGGCGGTTCCCCTGGTCTGCCGGGGTATCGAAAATGATGGAGTCGGCATCGACCCGGAACGGCCGCACCGCCAGGCCGGCGTACTGGCCGACAAAGCGCTTGTCCGACGAAAAGACCAACAGGCGGGAAGTGGAGCGGCACGAGGTGCCCCACACCGTGTGGAGGAAGGCGACATGCCAGGTCTTGCCGCCGGCGGTGTGCACCGCGCCCACGTAGGTGAAGCGCTCTTCGTCGAAGTCGCCGCGGGCGAAGAACACGCCGGACACCTGCTGGGCAATCGAATGCAGCTCGCTCGCCAGCGGTTCCGGGCCGGCGAGGTAGCGCACGCTGACGCCCGAACCGCACGGCACGCGCGTCGCCAGCGCCGGCAGCGCCATGCAAAGACTGGTCAGGAACAGGAAGAAACGGCGCATGGAGATGGACGGTCCGCAATGAATCGAATCAGCGATGATACCCGACGTCGCGGATGGCGTGTTCGGAGGCGGCGATGGCGCGGTCGACATGTTCCTGGCCACTGACGGCGGGATCGCCCGGACGGTGGTCCAGGTTCGGGCGCGCGTCGCGCAAATCGGTCAGCGCATGCAGGTAAGCGGGATGCTGGCCTGGCGTATCGGCGTGGGCGGCGAACGGCAGCAATGCGGCAAACGCCAGGGCTACAATGGACAATTGCGATTTCATAAGAGATCTTCTTGGCGTGATGGGATGTGAGACAAAAGATCCTGACAATGAAGGAAGCATCTTTTGCTGGATCTCTCAACGAAGGAAACGAGGCCGGAGTTGACCCAGGCGAGCACAAGATTTGTAAGAGATGTATCCGCCATCGTTCAGCAGCAATGAGCCTTGGAGCGCTTAGAGCCTATCTCGGTAGGTAATGCGTCGCTGCTTGCGCGCCTGGCGAGCGGGGACGGCGTTGCTCGTCGTAGCATGGCCAGCCATGATGGCTAGCCATGCGTCCTCCTCCCGCCTGGTCTGCGCTCGCCGGGCAT